>CAZPZE010000653.1:0-20469 GCA_964590625.1 uncultured Solibacteraceae bacterium | reverse complement strand
CTCGAGTTTGCCAGATGTAGAAGTAACAGTACTCGTTATTTGCAAACGTGCGCTTAAGTGCGCTAAGCAGATCTTACTAAATAGATTCGGCCAGACCGCCTTGCGGGAGTCTGGCCGAATGTTTTACCTGAAGATTCGTTTGTCTAGATAGCTTGCTGCCTTCCGAGACGACGGCGGAAAACCAAAGCGAGAAGTGCGAGGCCGCTCAAATCAAGTCCCATTGACGCCCAGCTCGACGCTTCCGGCGCCTGGACACCCTGCCCAGGGGTTGGGGTGACGACCACGAACTCCTGAGGACCGTAACTCCCGGGTGCCCCGGAGACGGGCGTGTAGATGTGAACGTCAACCTGCAGATCATCCACGAATTTCTGCGCTCCGCCATTGGCTGCGTAATACTCGCCCACGCCCAGCGCTTTCGCAAGATCACTCTGGGCTGCCTTAAGCTGCGTCGAACTCATGTGGCCATACGGGTTGTAGGCGCTTTGCAGAAGGCCGGGGTCGAAGACTCCCCAAAGCCCGTAGCTGTAGAGCTCCTGCGCCGATGCGTCACCAGTAGCTTGCTGGGACTCATAAGCTAAGTAGGCCACGGCTATGTAATCTGCTTCCTGAGAAAAAAGAAGGCTGCTCAATTTCGTACCGGTCCCACCGTCCCCCGTCGCGCTATTGGTATATATGAGTGGGTTCCATCCACCAGGCCCGGTCGTAGCATATTGGGATCCGGCGGTCGTATATCCGTCGTTGTTATCCTTGTAATACAGTGAGTCATTCAAAGCCGTTAAACTCGTGTCATAGGCGACCCAGTATTGCGGTGGAGTCACATCGTTGGTGAAGTCATCACAAAAGGCCGCCACTTGCGTGGCATTGGCGTTGCTGAATATGGCGGAATTATAGCCCCATCCGTTCCCGAGCGCCGTATTACCGTTGGTGTATCCGACGTATGGGTCCGTGTAGACGCCAGCCAGGTATTGACTTGTATTGGCGCTATAAATTCCAAACTCGACCGTGGGCGTATCGCCAAACGCCGTCGACGCAAGACCAGCGCAGACTGTAATGGTCAATGCCGCCAACCGCATCACTCCCGACCTGTTCATCCGTTTCTCTCTCATTTCAGACCTCCGCGTCCGGCACAGCGATACTAACTTTTGGAATACTAACCGGCGCTCCATAAACAGCACGTTAACGGCCAAAGGCAACGCGCAGAAAACAAACGATCTTGCTGGCTTACTACACCCATAAAAAAGTTAACAGTCCCACGTTTTTGGAATCTTGAATTTTATTCATGAACCCCAAAGGACGACGACAGTAGTTCGGATTGCCTTGGTCCTGGTACCAACGTCCGCCAATGGCGACGTGTAGTCCACGCAAGACTGTTATTATTTTTTTGGAATGTGCCGACTCAATCACCTGCCGGCGTGCGCGAGAAACTGCGTCAGAAGCAGAATCTGGATCTTAGCGCTCGCTTTTTCACTTCTGCTGCTGGGCTGTTCTCGGGATCCGAACGTGCGCAAAGCGGATTATCTCGCGAAGGGCAAAAAGTACTACGCTTCAGCAAAATACGAAGAAGCGGTGATCGAGTTCAAGAACGCAATTCAGATCGACTCTCGATACGCCGAGGCCCATTATCAGCTTGGACGGGCATATCAGAGTCTGCGACTCACCGAGTCCGCTTACCGGGAGTTTCAAACTACGGTCGGGCTGGATCCGGCCAACCAGGATGCGAAACTGCAACTCGCGGGTCTCCTGATCGCGAGGCGGAGGTTTCCTGAAGCTGAAAAGATGGCGCAGAGCGTCGCTCAGGCCGACCCGAACAATGCTCGCGCCCATATGGTGTTGGGCGAGAACTATGCGGCTACCGGGCAGTTCCCAAAGGCAATCGAAGAACTACAAAAGGCAACCGCCGCAGACCCTGACGCGATAGAAAACTCTCTCGCTCTCGCAGCCATCTACAGTGCTTCGGGTAACTTGGCCGAGGCGGAGAACGTGTACAAGAAGGCGATCGCGGCACATCCGCAATCCACACTCCCGCTTATTGCCCTGGCCCAATTCTATTTCTCGCAAAAGAAGATGACCGAAGCCGCCGGTCAACTGCGGCTGGCCTCAGCACTTGACGAACATGCCGTAGCTCCCCGAATTCTGCTGGGCAGGGTCTATCTTGCAAGTGGACAGCTCGATCAGGCAGAACAGCTATACAGGAACCTCAAAGCCTCAGCGCCCAATGATCCGCAGGCATATACCGCGCTCGCGAATCTATATTCCGAGACGGGGCAGAAGCAAAAGGCTCTGGCAGAGCTTACGTCCCTTGCGGCCAGCAAGCCAAAGGACATTTCAGTAAGGGCATCTCTGATTGAAACTCTGCTGGATCTTCAGCAATTTAAGGACGCGTCCGCTGCTCTGGCTGAGCCGCTCAAATCGAATCCGGACAATCCAAGGCTCCTCTCGGCGCATGGCCGGATTCTTCTGTCAGAGCGCAAATATCAGGAGGCGATCCAGGAACTGCAAAGAGCTCTGGCCGGCGACGGGAGCTTCGCGGAGGCATTCTACTTTCTTGGTGTCGCGCAGAAATCCGCGGGGCAGATCGAGCAGGCCAGAAACTCTTTCAGCCGAGCTTTGCAGTTGTCTCCGCAAATGGGTCAGGCAGAGGCCGCACTGGCAACCATGACGCTCCAATCGCAAAATCCCGACGAAGCTTCGCGGCTGGCAGACCAGGCTCTCGCGAGGAGTCCTGGCGCGGCGCCGCCTTACGTGGCAAAAGCAATGGCGGTAATCGCGAAGGGCGATGTGAAACAGGGAGAAAAGTTACTCGAGGAGGCACTCCAGCGCGATCCAATGTCGCTTGCTGCGCTGTCAACTCTGCTCAAACTGTCGGTCAGCGAAGGCAAGACGCCAGCCGTTCTTCAACGAATCTCAGCACTGCGGGACCGGCACCCCGAAAATGCAGGCTTATATTTTCTGATGGCGGTGGGTCAGTTCGGTCTGCACGATCTCACGAATGCAGAAACCAGTGTCAGACAAGCGATCAAACTGGACCCACAGACGCGCGACGCCTATGCGCTCCTGGCGCAGATCCATCTCGCCCAGGGCTCCGTCGAGCAAGCGAAGGCGGATCTTCAAAAGGCGATCACTGCAAATCCGGGAGTCGCTTCAAACTATACGACTCTGGGGACCATATACGAGAGAGAAAGCAACTGGGATGAGGCCAAAAAGCTCTTCCAGAAGGCTCACGAACTCGATTCCTCGGCGCCTATGGCCGCTGCGGAACTGGCGTTTCTCTACCTTGATCATGGTGGTGACGTCAACGTGGCGCTCTCGTTGGCACAAAAGGCCCGGCAGCAAGCGCCGACCTCTCCTGTGACCGCGGATGCGCTGGGCTGGGCGTATTACAAGCTTGGTTCCACCGATCTCGCCATCACGCAGCTCAGGGAATCAGCGGTGAAGATACCGAATAATCCTCTTTTTCAATATCATTTGGGGATGGCGTATCTGAGCGCGCACCGAACGGACATGGCGGCGCAGTCGTTGCGAGCGGCTCTGAAAGATAACCCGAATTTTCCCTTTGCTGAAAGCGCGCGCGCCGCTCTTACCGAGATTGCGACGCAGAAGCGCGAGGTGAGGTCAGAATAGTGACTGGCCGCTGACGCGTGATCTGATTGGGCACGACAACCAGCCCTCCCGAACGTATCGCAGCATCCGTTCCGTTCACGATTCCAATACTGATCAGGTTTCGGGACGCAGTTGGAGCAACTTCCACCGTAAACCGAATCGGTACCATTCCGTCAACTACGGCCGACTTCTGGCTAGTCAGGGTTCCCGGGACGATTTTCACACCCGGTCCGAGAATGCGGAGCTGATCTTCAGTGACCGTCGTGCTCAGATTTGGCCCCCACACTAAGACATCGATATAGCCACCAGCCTTGACGGTTTTCACGCCCGCGTAAGACCAATCAGCGCCGCCGGCAGAACCGACCCCAACGTAGGAGATCCTGAGGCGGGCCGGGTTGGAATCCACGGCAATATTCGCGATGCTCGTAAGGCCTCGCTGGACAGGAGTGGACCAGGGGGAAGCATTGCCCCCCGCGAAGGTTGTGCGGAAAGTGCTCGTGACAAGGCTCGCGTTGATACCAAGGTCGGAGGGACCCACGGGGCCGTTCAGCGGCTGCACGTAAATCAAATAGTTGCCGATTGGCACCGGAGAAATTGTGTAGGTTCCATCGACCAGGCTGGTCATGCCCTGAACGATGACTCCTGTGGCCGGATCAACCGCAACAACAGATCCGCCCAGAATCGGGTAACCATTGGACAGCGATACCGTGCCCCGAATCGCTCCGATATTGACGAGGGAAGCAGATGCCGGATATACCCGGCGCGCGAAGGCTACGTCATCACTCGAGATCGTACTCTGAACGGTGGCATCTGCCACACCGGCAAAATCGCTGATTGGGGATGTAGCAAAATTCATCGTTGCACCGAGTACGGCGCTATGGTCCGCTCCGAGCGCATGTCCCAGTTCGTGGGTGGCTACAGAGCGCAGATCGTAAGTATTCGGCTCGTCATCCGTGGAAAAAGGTATCTGTTTCCCGTTCCCGTCAACAATCCTCGGGTTGAAAATGATGTCGGAATCGCTGATGGCGCCGTTTGCATCGTACTGATAAAGCGTGATGGCAAGATAATCTCCGACGACACTCCGATTTTCCGGCGTATCGGCCATCGTCATTGTGGATTTGCCGTCGCCGAGGTTGTTCTCCAGCGTTGTGGTAACCAGGGGCAGGAAGCGTATTGCGGCGGCTGTGACGCCTTCCCATGCTCCCTCCGCTGCAGTTAATGCCGAGAGAGGGTTACTCGAAGGGGTGATCATTACACCGCCTTCGCTGTTTTTTGCGCCGGCGCTGATGCTTGTATTGACGAGAAAAGCAATATTCTGATTGTCAGTCCGGAATAAGGGCGTCCCCGTGTTCGAATCGGCAGCCAGGCGGACGTAGGCAGCGGCTACCGTCGCGCATACAAGAACTGCGAAGATCCCCCTTGACAAAGGCCCGAACATTCAGCGGACCTCAATAGCAGTTCTCTCTCGCGCGAGCGATCGCACGAGAGACTTGAAATCCGCAAGGTTCGATCCTTCTGCGGAATTCAGCTGGTGTTCTGACGTGAGTTCCTGACTGGACGCTGTGTGTGCGATGGGCATCGCGGTATCGACGGAAACCTGTCTAACGCGACGCCCCCCCGAAACGGCAAATTTGCCCTGACTCCCGCCCGTAGTCCTCCAATAACCGACAGGCGTGCGGAACAGAAACAATACAACGTGTTCACCAACATCGTAGTGAAGTGACCCACTGAATCTCTGGTTGACACCGTCCAGTGTGCCACCTGGCTCGCTCACCGTGACATCTGAATTCGCGCCACGCATCGAGTCGGTGACCGCAACATCGTAGTGCGTCCAGATGTATTGATGCGCAGGGTCCCAGGCCACCCAGGAGTGACTGACTCGGCCTTCCACGATGAGCGGCGAACGATCGATGAGCGATTCAAGAGAGAGGCGCGGAGCAACGGCGGCCGGAGCAAGAAAGCACGCGAGCGATCCAATCAGGAGCGTCAGGCGAAACGGATGCCGTCGCATATCGCTCTAAGTATTTCCCAGTGATTAATCCGAGCGACACGTCTCCAGTACCAGTACTAAGCCGGAGATCCGTCCCTCAGGATCTTTCCGAATGGCTACCTGATAAGTCTCAAATGCTATCTAATGGTACTGTAAGTAACACTATTCTTACGGGTTAATGCGGCGGGCGAATTGCGCGCACAATCCCGCCGGAGAGAAAAAGGTCGCCACCAGAAACCCGGCTGAAGCCGCTAAAGAGGGACATTAATCGAATTCTACGGAAGGATTGCGACGCCCCCGCTCGCGGAGCCGCTACACAGGACTGACCAGAACCGCCCGGACTCACATCGCGAAGCGAGTACTGTAGTACTCGAGCGGTCACGAACGGTGCCGGGCAGAAAAGCGATGCGGGCGCCGCCGACTGACAGAACTGGGTGGCCGGCTGGCTGACGAGCCGCGGCTGAACGCGCCCCTGAATCAGGGGCAATTTTAATGGGGCTCCCGGGTGTCCCTGGCACCGGGACATTTAAAGTTTTCATCGACTGTCAGACATGGAGTACCCGGCGGCAAAACCTGAAGCGACTTCAGGAATTCGATCAGATCATCCTGCTGAGAAGCATTGAGAGCTTGAAACGCCCGGCGGGAGGCTGTGCCTTCGCCGTTATGTCCCAGATTTATCTCATCCCGTATTGTCGTGAACTTTCCGGCGTGCCCGAACGGCCCTGAGTTGTAGAGTCCCCAAAGTCTTCGCGTGAGGAATTGCTGGTTCCCTGCAAAGAACGCGGGTGAACCCGCCGGCTGATTCTGATCAAGTGGCTCCGCATTCGGATCGGACGGACCGTCAGCCATGGTGTGAAGCTTGAGATCAGTATAGGCGGGTACCATGACAACGCCTCGGGTCTCCTGCAGGCGTGGCAGCGGGAGGCGGTTGCTGGTCAGATCAACCATCAGGGCCGGTGCGCTCACGGGGTATTTGGCCGGTCCAGGTATCAGGTTTGGCGAGTTTGGCCCAGTGGTTGGGTTGTAGGGACTGGGCTCGGTGTAGATCCAACCCGCCAGTCCGGGAGCTCCCGGGTTGTTGTTGCCGGTCAGTGGAAGAGCAGGTATATGGCAGGCCGCACAACCTACCTGGCTAAAGAGCTGCCGGCCGGACCTGATCGCTGCCTTTACTGCAAAATCGTTTGGAATTACCTGTCCAGGAACGTTCAGTGTAATCTGGTAGAGCGTGACGGCAGTCACATCGGCGGTTGTCAATTCGTTCACAACGCCGTCGCCATCGGCATCAACACCAAGGCCGAAGCGCTCTTCAGCCTGGATGCCGTGGTGCTGATTGAACGCATTATTTGAAAATTGCCGCACGGAGACGATGTTCCCGGCCTGAGAGAATGGCCTGATAATCAGGCTCGGCGTGGCACCGTTCGCGGTTGCCAGGCTTGGTGCGGGGATTCCCTGAACCCGAGAAGTATCCCAACTACCATCGGCGTTGTGGAGCAAAGTTCCGAAGGATACGCCCTTGGACACCAGCGCTACGCTCGTGCCGGGGAGAGCAGTGTTGCGCGCAGCCTGGAGGTCCGCAGTCATCTGACGCGCGAGCATCTCAAGATAGCCGGAGCCATTCATCCCGATGCTCTTCCTCTCGTCAGCGACCGTCTCCATTGCGACGAACCTGCCGAGTTCATCCGCCGCTCCCCGGGTTGGAGTGGTATTCGTGTGATCAAAATCCAGGGAATCAAATCGCTGTCCCATCACGAAGACTTCACTGGCGCGGTCGCCCCCGCCCCCGGAAAAAGGGACACTGTGGCAGCCGAAGCAGGAGTTCGCGTCGGGGCCCGAGAGACGATCGAAATTCCGCGGAAACAAGAGCGATGAGGTCGGATCGGACAACAGACTTCCCGTCCCTTTCGTGAGTGGGCGGCCCTGGCCCTCCTGCGCCGTCCATTTGGCCTGAAAAATAGCCTTGCCGAATGAAATCAAGTCGGAGATCGACAGCTGAAACTCCTGGCCGTCCTGAAGATGCTGAGGTATGGATACTTCCTTGCCAACCATTCTGGTTGTTTGGGCCGGCAGCAGCGTCACGAGAGTCATTGGGGGAAGCAGAAGCAAGAGCAGAATGAGCTGGTGTTTCCTCTTTATGCGGTGCGCTCTGCCTCTCGCTCGTTGTGTGAGTAAAGAAGTGTATTCATTCATAGTTCAGCCACAACACCTATGCTTCAACGGTCTGTCCCGATGGTCCACAATGATGCGGAAGAATGGCACTTGCCGAGCCCACGGGTACAGACGATTTCAGCTGCAGGTAGCAGTGTCATACGCTTCGAAGCCGCTCCATATTTGCGAAGGTTTCGCATGCGTCTTTGGAGCATGAGTGCCTCAGTGAAATGGAACTTATTCAGCCTATCCCATGCAGCATTCGATTGCATTATCAGTTCCCGACCGCCTCCGAACCTTACAGAAGACTATCTGGGCAATCAGGGACGCCCGGAGCAAGCATAAAAATAAGGGCGGGACGACAATGTGGGACTTTAGTCCGATACAGCGGGAGCAAATCCAAATTATGAGCAAGCTCAGGTTTCTCGGCACGGCTTCGCAAGCTACTGAATTCACAAGATGTTTTATGCTCAGCGCGTCTGGCACTGAAGCTGCTACGCCCGTTGAGATCTGGTTTTGATGAAGCCGCGCTTTGTGACCGGCAGAGCGGTAGCTTGACCATCGACGGACAACGTGTTCAACCGATATCGTGGGTAGTCCAGTGGCTCCTGCGATGCGGATCAAAGAACCATTTAACGTGTCGGATTCCAATTATAGATCCTCGGACCGCGAGCTTGGTTCTTTCAGAGTCTTACTCGCCGATGGCACGCAGGCCTCCCGCGACTGCCTGCGCGCAGTCCTGACCACTCACCCGTATCAGATCGAACTCGTGGGCGATGCCATCGATCCGGTTAGTACAACGGAATTGGTCGAACGGCTGGCGCCGCAGGTTGTCTTTCTCGATTACAGCCTACTCGAAAAGCTTCGTCCGGGCCATGGCCTCTATGACGACCCATTTGCAAAGACACGTGCGATCGTTCTTCTCTCGAGTCCTGATAAATTCCAGATAGTACGTTCCCTCCGTTTAGGTGGATACGGTGTGATTCTGAAAGGATCCTCGCCGCAAATCTGGTGGAATAGCATGGTCGCGGTTACCCGCGGCAAGTACTGGTTGGGTGACGAACTCCTCGCCGTCTTGATCCACACGCTGCGCGACTCCCGTCCTGCGACACATGCGACGGCCCTCGGCAGGCATTTCGGTCTCACACAGCGTGAGATTGAGATCGTTCAAAAGATTGCAGACGGCCGATCAAACAAACAAGTCGGGCAGGATTTTTCGATTCGTGAGCGAACAGTAAAGCATCATTTAACCAACATCTTCACCAAACTGGGTATCTCCAATCGTGTGGAATTGGCTCTTCTCGCACGGGAACATCAGGGGTCTCCTTCTCTCTTGCATTCGGACACCTGGCTCGACTCCCGTGCGGCGGACGAGAGCACTGTTGCGGCAAATGAAACAGCGAGGCAGCCTGCCGACTGCAAGGGCTGACGGGGACGACGCCTTCAGTTAGCAATAGGGCCGGTAGCAGTCAGAACTCGTGCGGTCTGCTACACTCGCCCTGAAACATAGGTCGCGCTGCGAGGCTGAAGAATTCCGATCCCGAACATACACTTCACTTGCTTCCTTGCGCCGAGCCTGCCTGATCCACTGCGAGACGATAGCCAGAATCGCACAACTCCTATTGGATCGGGACAGCATCTGTCACTTCATCGAGTTAAGCCGATAATAGGGATACCGTATTCAGTGCACTTTGATCCCGATGGCATAAGTGCCGTTGTGTATCATGGCTCAATGTCACCGGGCGGATACCATTGGCGCTCAGGGATCACATGCAGCGCAGCTTTTCGATCAATAGCCGCTCTGCAGCATATGCCGCATCTATATTGCAGCACCATCGGAACGGGCCACGCGGCTGGCCCAGCGAATTGTCTCGCCAGTCGAGGCTACATTTATTGGGGCCACCTGAGCTCATCTGGTTCTCTGATGCGGTTCGCGTCCAACTCGTCGCGTGCGTCTGGGCCACTTCTACATCGCATTACCGCCAGTGACCCCCGACTGGAGTCCCGATGATACGAACCCGTTCTGGCGATGATGCGGCTCAACTCAACCAACCAAATAGTCCTCCGGGTGCAGTTGTGCTTGGGGGGGACTATCAAGGCCTCGGAATTGTCCGAAGTCTCGGACGTTTTGGAGTACCGGTCTGTGTGATTGATGATGAGTGGTCAATCGCACGCTACTCACGATACACCACTTATTCCTGCAGAGTCCCTAATCTTCGAGATGAAGAACAAATGGTTCATGCGCTGATGGACGCTGGCCATCGACTGGGCCTTCGTGATTGGGTCATCTATCCGACACGCGATGAGATGGTTGCTGCATTGTCGCGACATCACGCCCTGCTGAGCACATTGTTCCGAGTACCCACGCCTGGCTGGGACTCCATTCAGTGGATATGGGATAAACGTAACACATACCGTCTGGCACGCAAGCTAGGGATTCGCACTCCAGGGACTTGGTATTGTTCAGATGTCAAGGATCTCGAAAAGATTTCCGCCGAGCTACCTCTTATCATTAAGCCAGCCATTAAAGAGCATTTTTTCTACGCAACAGGAGCGAAAGCATGGCGCGCAGATAGTCGTGCGGAGCTAAAACAATATTTTCATCGCGCCGCGACACAGGTCGGCCCCGGAGAGGCGATGATTCAGGAGTTGATTCCTGGCGGCGGCGAGCAACAATTTGCATACTGTGCCTTTTTCACCAGGGGCGAAGCTGTAGCAAGCATGGTAGTGCAAAGAACCCGGCAGCACCCACCCGAATTCGGGCGAGCCAGCACATGCGTCCAAACGGTTGATCTGCCCGTGCTGGAAGAACTGGCAGAGCGATTTCTGAGAGCGATTAACTACTATGGATTGGTGGAAGTAGAGTTCAAACTGGATCCGCGAGACGGGCAGTACAAGCTGCTTGACATAAACGGACGCACGTGGGGATATCACAGCCTCGGGTATCATGCCGGCGTGGACTTCCCTTACCTCCTTTATTCTGATCAGATTGGGAAACCGTGTGATAAGTCGCGAGGGCGGATCGGAGTTCGTTGGATCCGCCTCTTGACTGACGTGCCCACGGCGACACTGGAGATTCTGGCTGGAAAGCGTGATTTAATCGACTACGTACGCTCCCTTCGTGGGGTGAATACCGAGGCCGTTTTTAGTTATGAGGACCCGCTCCCGGGACTGAGCGAGATTGCTTTGATTCCATATCTGATTGCGAAACGTGGCTTTCGGATCTGGGACTTCTCAATCTCCCGCTTAGGAAATGTCAGAAGATACTTTCAGAAGCAGGCAATCAGGTCAGACGGAGACAAAGGAACACCTGACAGCTCAGGGCGACGAGCGGGCTGGCAGAACCCCGTTTCGAGCGCTTGTGTCATCACGAAAACAAAACAGCGGGACGCTCGATAGAAAGAGCCGTCTTGCGCGACAGCGACTTAAACACCTCTCGGGCATGGCACCAAAGCACGCTGACCCACGATCGGCGACGGTCAGGAAGCAGTGTTGCTGGAAAAATTACTCGAACACCTCGGCCTCGTCGGGGTCGTACGTAGGTGTGGATACTTTTGGCACCGAAGCATACAGTACACACGTTATGGAATTCATGTCCCAAGGTGTGTCGGTGATTGCTTCGCGAACCACAATACGCTCATTCGCTTTTTCTCTTCAGGAAATGATGAGGAAATGGCAACTGCGATACTCGACGTTCTGGAGCACCCGCAACTTCGGGAACGCTTGACCATCACTGGACAAAAATACGTCGCGCAGAATGGCTGGCAGGAGAAGAAGCGGCAATATCTTGGTCTTGTGGATTCCCTGGGCTAGCAGAATGCTCAGTGCAACAAGGCTGGCACAACGTGCGGAGCCACTTTGAACACATACGACTTTATTAAAGCTGATCGCGCTCATCTCATCCACCCTTTGCATCATCCTGTGGATTTCGATGATTCCATCATTTATGCGAGCGGGCGCGGTGCAACGATCCAGGATCTGCAGGGAAACCAGTACCTCGACGGGCTCTCCGGGCTTTGGAACGTAAATGTCGGCCACGGGCGCCATGAACTCGCGGAGGCTGCCTGCGCTCAGATGAAGGACCTGGCTTTTTTCTCCTCGTACTCCGGATCGTCCAACATCCCCGCGATCATACTGGCTGAGAGACTCGTGGCTCTCACGGGCGGGAATATGCAGGCGGTCTTTTTTACTACTGGCGGAGCCGAGGCAAACGAAGCGGCGTTCAAAACGGCACGCTTCTACTGGCGAGCGATGGGAAAGCCCGGGAAGATTAAATTCATCGCACGACAGGAAGGTTATCATGGCGTCACATTGCAGGCCATGAGTGCAACGAAAATGGGCAGCTACTGGAAGATGTTTGAACCGGTGGTCCCAGGCTTTTTACATATTCAGAGCTGCTATCCGTACCGATTCCAGGGCGCGCGACCGGACGAAACCATCGGGGAAGCGGCCGCCCGTGAACTGGAAGAGATTATTTTGCGCGAGGGGCCTGACACGATAGCCGGATTTATCGGCGAGCCGATCCAGGGTGCCGGCGGAGTGATCTATCCAGCGGACGACTACTGGCGACTGGTGCGCGAGATCTGCACGCGTCACAACGTCCTCTTGATCGCGGATGAGATCATAACAGGCTTCGGCCGGACGGGGCGTTGGTTCGGTATGGAACATTGGAATGTCACGGCGGACATTGTTTCGTTCGCCAAGGGTGTGACCTCCGGTTATCTCCCTCTTGGGGGGATGATGGTGTCAAAGGCGATTAAACAGGTGATGGATTCTGTCGCGCCGGAAAATCGATGGATGCATGGCGGTACCTATTCGGGACATCCGACCTGTTGTGCAGTAGCGCTGAAAAACCTCGACATTCTCGCCGAGGAGGATCTATGCGAGAACGCGAGGGAGATGGGGAAGCGGCTTTACAGCAATCTCGTCGCCGTCTTCGGCGGGCACCCTAATGCCGGGGACATCCGAGGAGGGAAAGGGCTTCTCGCCGCGGTTGAATTCGTCAGGGATCGCGCGACGAAAGAGAACTTTCCGCCCAGTTCCCGCACGGGCGCGCGACTCCACGCAGAAATGTTGAAGCATGGTGTCGTTACACGAACCAGGCCATCTACCGGGACACATCCAGCCATCGGGGATCTTCTGCTGTTCGCTCCGCCCCTTACCGTAACCGAGTCGGAAATCGATCGCCTGGTCGGCGCGGCGGATGACGCGGCTAAGGCCGTCTTCGGTAACTGATATTTCGTTGATCAGGCTGCCGACTCTTTCCAGAGAGTCGATGATTTCAGGCGCCGCGCCTTCTCCCCGTGCACGTGTGCCAGCCAGTTTCCGTATATACTGACACCTGCCGATTTCCAGCTGTTCGCGATCGCCGGCTGCAAAGCGCAAGCATCCGTGACTTCAGCAAGTAATTCTTCGCGGCGTTCCGACAAGATCTGCTCTCCGAGCCGGGCGAGCCTTCCCAGTGCCTCGCGAGTAAAATAATTTCGCGGAAGCAGCGGATAATTCTCCCGTTCTCTCCTCACGTAACGCCCCACGTCTCTTCTGTATTCCAGAAGCAGCGTGTTCGCTTCGTATTCAGGGTGGCCCTGGAAAAAGACAAAAAGACTTTTTCCGTGTCTCACGAATGCGTCGAGACTGTCGTTCGCTCGCGTCAAAATCTGATAGCCACGATCTGTCAGATCTTCTGAACGAATATCATTCCATCTTGAGTGTGGGACCAGAATAGCCGGAGGCAGGCCTGCGGTGAGTTCATGCGGTACGACTCTCGTGCACTTCAGGACACCGAAGCGTTTCCTCTTAAGCCGGCGACGACGAATACCATCGAGATGGAGAACGGCCGCGTGAGCAGCTAAACATGACCACACCGTCGAATACGTGTTCTGAGCAGCCCAGTCGACAACTCTGGTCAGGTCCGTCCAATATGGCTCTTCGGCCAGATTCGAATGCCGCGGCTCCGTCCCGGTAACAATTAAGCCGTCAATATGGTCGCTAAGCAAGTCTTCAAGGCCCCGATAAGATCGACCCACATACCGCTGCCCAGCATCCGTGCGTGGTATACCGGGCAACGCGTAAAGAGAAAGCGACACATTCAGACCGCCAGATGCCGCATTCAATAGATTCAGGAACTGACGTTCGGTTGCCTCCAGAGCGGCATCCGGCATGTTGTTGAGGAGCCCAATGCGAATACACTCCATGCTTCCCTGCACGCTCGACGATTCTGGAGCGTTGGCAAACCCATTTTCGGACTTTTGCCGATCAAACGCGGCTGGCATTTGGCCTCCTATTACTTACGATTGCGAGAATGCGGCTTTGGCGGCGCGTCAGTTCGCGACGACGAGTCTCCGCAAAAGGAACTCGTTTCAGAGCTTCGCTACCATCGGGGAATGCCCATTTAGTGGAGGTATGACCACCCTGCTTCCTGCTTGCGAACCACTTCCGCAACGCCGGACCGCACCTGTGTAGCAAACGGGAAAAGATCTTCTGTCGTTAGCTTCATAGCGCCCATACTGTTCTGGCACGCGGCAAATGTGACGCCGTAGCTGAGGAACTGCCGGAATCGACGCTCATATTCCACATTCGTTTTCCGCAGCATGTTGAGCCCGGGCCCAAAGAACACAATCTCCACTTCAGCGCCTCCGTCGTTGACGAAATTGGCCAGGAGATTATTCACGTGAACTGTAAGCTCCTCCCACGCTGCACCTTTAGGCTCGTTTAGCTGCAATACGATGCGGTGCTTTACCGCGGTGGTCTTCTGTGGCAACGTCGAAGGGGCCAATATCACTGCTAAGCCGATGGCGCAGAGCATTGTCCTGATCATCAATATCTCCTTAGTGCAAGCATCGTCGTCACCGACAGATATGATATTCTTAATTTCCTGACCTTTTACAACCGTTTTGATAACTCATGCCCTCAGTGAAGTGCTGCAGCCCAGCGCGACTTATCTGCCTGCCGTAGTCTGATGCAGCGCATGATCAAGATCGCTGATAATGTCGTCGACGTGTTCGATACCAACACTCAGGCGGATCGCTTCCGGTCTCACTCCGGCCTTGCGCTGTTCCTCGGCCGACATTTGACGGTGAGTTGTCGAGGCCGGATGACAGGAAAGCGATTTGGCATCTCCAAGATTTACCAGGCGCTTGACGAGTTTGAGAGCATCGTAGAAGCTCTTCGCCGCATCGAAGCCGCCTTTGACGCCGAAAGTCATCAACGAGCAGGCACGTCCACCGAAATACTTTTGCGCCAGCGAATGATAGGGGTTCTCGGAGAATCCGGCGTAGTTCACCCAATCGACGTTTTCGTGCTGCTTCAGAAACTCAGCCACGGCACGGCCATTTTCCACGTGGCGCTCCATTCGCAGCGCCACAGTCTCAATACCCTGCAGAAGCAGGAATGCGCTAAGCGGCGACAACACAGAGCCAGTGGTTCGCAAATAGACACTCCGGCAGCGAGCTATATACGCGGCGTCCTTGAAATGGTCGGTGTAAACGAGCCCGTGATATGAGTGGTCCGGCTCGCTGAACATCGGGAAGCGGCGGCGATGTTCCTGCCAGGGAAATCTGCCGCTGTCGACGATTGCTCCGCCCAAAGTCGTGCCATGGCCGCCCATGAATTTCGTGAGCGAATGTACCACGATGTCAGCACCGTGTTCGGCAGGGCGGAGAAGAATTGGCGTGGCCACCGTGTTGTCGACAATCAGCGGCAGCCCGTGAACGTGAGCGACCTGAGCTAATGCCTCGATGTCACAAATGTTCCCCGCCGGATTGCCAACACTTTCGCAATAGACCGCGCGCGTCTGTGAATCGATCGCGGCGTCTATGGATTCCGGGCGATCCGAGTCCGCGAAGCGCACGCTAACCCCCTGGCGTGGGAGTGTGTGAGCGAACAAGGTGTGTGTGGTGCCGTACAGCTGCGGAACGGATACGATGTTCGTATTGAGTTCTGTCACATTCAGAACTGCATAGTTCACCGCCGCCTGTCCTGAACTGACACACATCGCCTCCAGTCCACCCTCCAGCGCTGCGATCCGTCGTTCGAGAACGGCAACAGTGGGATTGCTGATTCGGCTGTAACGATGACCGGGGACTTCAAGATTGAACAGAGCCGCTCCGTGGTCAGCGCTATCGAATTCGTATGCGGCCGTCTGATAAATCGGAACCGCCACGGCTTTCGTCGTGGGCTCCGTGTCATAGCCACTGTGGATGGCGATCGTTTCCCTCTTCATGAGATTGTCGGGGCGTGGTCAGCGTGAATCGACAGGAGCCGATTCATCTCACGAACGATATATTCGATGTCGGCCTCAGTCGTTCGATAACTGGTGATACAGGCCCTGATGACAGGGACGGCGCCGATTCGGACCTGAGACATCCACGCAATCTGTTGCCTGTGCAGGGCTGCTATGAATGCCTCGAGATCGAGGCCCTCTCTCGTAAAGCACACCAGCGGAAAGGGAGTGGCATTAACGACGGTCCATCCGCAACGCCGAAGTGATTCCCTTAAGAGCTCACCCATCCTGGCCTGGTGCTCAATCTGGCTGGCGTAACCGTCCGAGCCAAGTTCCGCCAGCCCAAGGAAGAGCTTCAAGCCGATGAATCGGCGAGACCACTGCACCGAGGTCACATACGGATCGGAAACTGCGCCTGGACTCTTGCTCGGCATATATGAAGTCTCAGCGTGAAAGGCTTCGGTGAGCGTATCGGCGTGCCTGCAAAAAAACATGCCGGCGCCCATTGCGACAGAGAACCATTTGTGCGCGTCACAGGTAATGGAATCCGCCTGGCCTATCCCGCTGACGTGACAGCGCAACGTCGGCGACATTACGGCGGCTCCGCCCCATGCAGCATCGACGTGAAACCAGAGCCTCTCGGCCTTACAGATTTCCGCAAGCTCCGGCAAAGGGTCTATTGCGCCCGCGGCCGTACTCCCTGCGGTACCGACCACCATGAAAGGCACAAAGCCATCCAATCGGTCCTGCCGGATTTGCCGCTTGAGGTTGTCCAGATCGATCCGCAGACGATTGTCAGCGGCCACAATGCGAAGGGCGTTCCGACCCAGCCCCGTCATGTGCGCAATCTTGTGAAACGAATGATGGGCTTCGCTGCTCAGGTAGATCGTCGGCCGCGCCTGAAGGCTGCTAAGCCCGTTCTCACCGTAACCAGGGAACATCCGCGTCAGAGCTGCCACCACCGCCGTCAGGTTTGACTCTGCTCCCCCGGTTGTGAAGTTGGCCGCAGCGTCGCTGGGAAATCCGAATCTGGCGGCCAGCCACGCAAGCGTATACCTTTCGATTTCGTTCGCTGCGGGAGAAGTTCTCCATGTCGCCAGTTGGGGATTATATGCGGCCGTTAAGGTGTCAGCAATTACCGACGCACGGGTTACGCTCGGGTTGAAAAGACCCAGATAGCGCGGATGAGTCACCTGCACCTGCCATTTACCTAACATCTCTTCGACGTCAGCGACTACATCCTCCAGTGCGATGGAGTGCGTGAAGCTGTAGCGCGAGTTCAGGTGATTCCGAATTTCCTGAGCCGTTACGTTCGGGAGAATGGGGCCGCCAGCGATACGCGATTCGACGCCGTCAATCACATCGCGCATTTGTGCCACAAGCGAATGATCTCGTATCAAAGACGAACCTCACCGGCTTGAATAGCGTTGTACAGCGTTAGTTCGATCGGCACAAAGCTCTTGTAAAGCGGGTGATCGAAGTAGAGACTATCCTCCGTTGCACCCGGGTCGTACCCCTGCCGAACGAGCATCGCTTTTGTGTATTTGAACGTGCCGGTCGCTTCCAGTTCACCGCCAAGACGCAGGAACAGGGGCCGGGCGTAATGAGGCAACCGGTCTGAGAGGTGCTGCCGGAACGCTGCCAAATTCAGATCGCCCTGCACTACCAGAGCTGCCATTCCCGCCCGGCCGTCAGATCCCGGAACGCTGACGCCGTAGACGCTCACATGCCTGATTCCGGGAAAGGCTGAGATGACTTCAGCAATCTCCGTTGTAGCGACATTTTCGCCCTTCCACCGGAAAGTGTCGCCCACACGGTCGACGAAATAGAAAAATCCTCTGGCGTCCTTTCGCATGAGGTCGCCGGTTCGCACCCAGGTATCGCCTGATTTGAAAACGTTGCGCAGGATCTTCTTCTCAGAAGCCTCGTGACTGATATAGCCCTCGAAGCGACTCCCCAGGTTTGTATGCTCATCAACGATCTGGCCGATTGCTTCTCCAGGTTCGTCGGCGGAGCAACGGATACAGCGTCCTTCATCGTTCCGGGCAGGCTCATCGCGGTCAAAATCGAACCTGACCAGCGCCGGCGAGAACCGGTGTGCGAGATAGCCGGGGACCCTGCCGATTGCACCATACTCCTCTTCGATATTGAAAAGTGAAACGCCGCCTTCAGTGGCGGCGTAGAATTCAAAAATTCGCGGAATCGAGAACCGCGTCTTAAACGCAGACCATATGTCTCGTGCAAGGCCATTCCCACAAGCCATTCTGACCCGATGCGCAGTGTCGGCTGGCGATGGCTGGGTGTGCAGGAGATAGCGGCACAGCTCGCCTATGTATTGGACGATCGTGCAGTCCCAGCGAACAACATCGGTCCAGAAATGACTGGCCGAGAATTTCTGCCGCGTAACCAGTGACCCTCCGCCGGCCAATACGGCGCCAGGCGCGAGCACTCCTCCAACACTGTGATACATCGGCAGCGAATCGTACAATCGGTCTCCGGGCTGCACATCCATCATGCCGGCAAACCAGTGGCTCCACTGCATGATGCGCGCATGACTGATGTTGGCGGCTTTGGGAAGCCCTGTGGTTCCCGACGTATAAATGTATAGCGCCCGGTCTCTGACCGTAACGAGGGGGACCGGTGTGCCATCCAACGGCTCACTGGAATATTGCTCGATCTCCTCGTCGATCCGGCGGAATTTCCGTTTGACTGATCCGTGAATCCAGATCGCGGGTGAAGCTGCGAGATCCGGAAGCGCTGACTCCAGAGGGTCGAGAAGTTCTTCTTCCGCGATAATGTGTTTTGGTTCGACTACGTTGATGCAATGCGCGAGCGACGCCCCACTCAGATTCGTGTTCAGGAGCGCGACGACCGCGCCGATTTTCGTGATGCCCAGCCAGATGGCCATGTATTCAGGCCGATTTGACATGAGCAGACAAACCGTATCGCCCTTGACCAGACCACTGGCGATCGCCCAACGTGCATAGCGATTTGAACGCTCAGAGAGGCTCCGAAAGCTGAGGCATTCCCGATCTGACAGTAAGGCGGGCGCGTCTCCGCGTTGCGCTGCAAGCTCATCCACCACCGCGGGGAAAATTCGGTGAGGAGTATCAGCGATCCCGGCCGTCAGCTGGAGTGCCCGGGACCATGATTTCGCGGCGGTGCTGCTGCCGCTCTGGCGATTGGCGGCCAAGGCAGGAGTCATGCGGTATTACCGGCATCGACGGTAAGCACTGTCCCAGTGATGTTGGCTGCTTTATCCCCGAGCAAAAACTCAACGGCATTCGCCACATCATCGACTACGGCAAGGCGCCGGAGAGCGCTGCGCCGTACGATCCGCTCGCGTTCATCCTCCTTGAGACCGCTCGTCATATCGGTATCGATAAAGCCAGGCGCGATTGCGTTAACATTTACGCCAATAGTGCCAACCTCCCTCGCGAGGGACCTGGTGAATCCTATAAGCGACGCCTTCGTTGTGGCGTATACTGACAAACCGCTGTACCCGGTGAATCCCGTGATTGATGCGATATTGACGATACGCCCGCCAGCGTTTTCGGCCATCATTGAACGAACTACGTATTTGCTCAGGATCAATGGAGACAGAGTGTTGACATTGATGAGCTGCGCGATTTTCGTGTCGTGCATCATCGAAAGACCACCCTCGAAACTGATACCGGCGTTGTTTACAAGACCATAAATTGGACCAAAGGACTTACGTACCGTTTTTACCAGGTCTCTGATCCCGTCCATCTCGGACAAATCGAAAGGAACAAAATGGAAAGAGCCTGGGCTTCTGGATTCGGCCTCTTTGATCGCTGACACGAGCTGAATGGTCTCTTTACGAGCTATCGCGATCACCCGATAGCCCGCACTGCTCAGGGTTTGAGCGATGCCAAGACCAAGTCCCCGGCTCCCGCCGGTCACGATTACGTTACGCATGGGAACGCAGCAGCTTGCCGGTTTCCGCTACACCCAAAGCGGAAACGAAGTTAATTATTGCCGGAACTTTGTAGGTCGGGAGCGCACCGCGGCAGTGCCGAAGGAGGTTGTCCTTCATTTCGGCGGGATTTGTTTCGGCAGATGAGGCTATCTCCCTGAGAACAACATCGGCCACAACCAGTGCGCCAGTGACCGGGTTCTTCCGAGCGCGTACGAGAGACATACGGACACCGGGGTGATGATTGATTACGGCCTCAACTTCCTCGGGATGTACCTTCAGCCCGCCGACGTTGATCACGCCATCGCGACGGCCGGCGAAGTAGTAGCGGTCACCCTCCAGGGCGACCATATCGCCGGTATCGACGAAACCCTCGGCATCCGCGAGCGGTTTAGTGGCCGGCCCCAGGTAGCGACTCGCAGTTCGCGACGAACGGATCCGAAGTGAACCGTCTTCCACTTTCAGCTCAACTCCTGATGCGTTTCCAATAAGATCAGCCGGGAATCCCGCCCGGCCGTCGTCAACGTCGAAAGCCACGCCCGCTTCGGTTGAGGCAAATGCATGAGAGATGCGAGC
>CAZPZE010000652.1:0-6631 GCA_964590625.1 uncultured Solibacteraceae bacterium | reverse complement strand
CTTGCGCGGCGGAGCCCCCGGCAGGAATGACTTGTGATCGTCCAGATCCGAGAAAGGCCCTTTGTAGAGCCAGAATGCCTCCAGCCGCGCCTTCCCCAGCGGCGAATCATCCTTCTTCAGCCGCTCATACATCGCGTGATTTCCGGACCACATCTGCCCCAGAAAAATATCGTTCACAATTCGCGACGCCTCAATCAGTTTCGCCAGCGCCTTCAGATCGCCGGGCGAGAGCTTGCTGGTGTCGGCTTTGATGTCCACTGGCGCGAATTTCGCCACCATCTGCTGAAGCTGCGGAAGTGTTGCGTCTGCTGCGGATACGGTCATAGTTGTGAGAAATACCGCGAGGAAAATGAATGCGATCTTCTTCATAGAACTGCCATTCGCATTGTATTACCTTGCGGAAGAAGCCGATACCATAGTTATATGGCCCATCGCGTCGTAATCGTGGGGGGTGGATTCGCGGGCCTCTACGCTGTCCAGTCTCTTGCCCGCGAACCGGTCGAAGTCACGCTGATCGATCGCCGCAACTTTCACGTCTTCCAGCCGCTTCTCTATCAGGTGGCAACTGGCGGCCTTTCCCCCGGCGAAATCTGCGCGCCGCTCCGCGTCGTCCTCAATCACCAGAAGAACACCCGCGTCCTCCTCGGTGAAGTTACCGGCATCGACGTCTCCGCCCGCCACGTCTCTCTCGCCGATGGTGACCACTACCCCTACGACACCCTCATCGTCGCCGCCGGCGCCACCCACCATTACTTCGGCCATCCCGAATGGGCGCGCCTTGCCCCCGGCCTCAAGACAGTCGAAGACGCGACCGAAATGCGCACCCGCATCCTCCTCGCCTTTGAGCGTGCCGAACAAACCACCAGCCCCGAAGACCGCGCCGCCCTCCTCACCTTCGTGGTCGTGGGCGGCGGACCCACCGGCGTCGAACTCGCCGGAGCCCTCGGTGAGATCTCGCGCGACACGCTCCGCGCCGATTTCCGCAGCATCAATCCGGCCGAAGCGCGCATCTTTCTCATCGAAGGAAACGATCGTCTCCTCCCCACTTACCCGAGAGATCTCTCCGCGCGCGCCGAGCAATCCCTGATCGACCTCGGCGTTCGCTCACGCGTGAACGCCCGCGTCACTGCCATCGACGCCGATGGCGTCACCATGAAAACCGCCGAAGGCGAAGTTCGGATCGAAGCGAAGACCGTCCTCTGGGCCGCGGGCGTGCAGGCTTCTCCGCTCGGCAAACTCCTCGGTGATGCGACCGGGGTGCCTATCGACAATGCCGGCCGTGTCGAAGTCGCGCCCGACCTTTCCGTTCCCGGCCATTCCGAAATTCTCGTCATCGGCGATCTCGCCCGCATCGAACGAGAAAACGGCGAGCAGGTTCCCGGCGTCGCTCCCGCCGCGATGCAGCAGGGCCGCTACGCCGCGCGCCTCATCGCCGCCCGCCTGCGCGGCGAAACACCGAAGCCTTTTCACTATTTCGATAAAGGCAGCCTCGCCACCATCGGACGCAATCGCGCGGTCGCCGTCATTGGCAAGCTCCACTTCAGCGGATATCTCGCCTGGCTGCTCTGGCTGTTCATCCACCTGCTCTATATCGTGGAATTCGAGAGCCGCGTCCTGATCGCAATCCAGTGGGCCGTGTCCTATTTCACGTTCAACCGCGGCGCGCGTCTGATCACCGGAGATGACGCCCGCCTCAACGCCGGAAAACAATGACGTGCTGTTCGGGCAGCTTCTCGATCGTCTGATCGAACTGGAACCCCTCCGCCTGCACTTCGTCCCGCACCTGTTTCACCGTCATCTTGTGCTCCGGCCGAATCGGCACCGCCGGATCCTCCGCCCGATACTCCACGAGCACCAGCCGCCCGCCAGGCTTGAGCGACTCCCGAATCCGGTCCAGCATCTTCTCCGGCTCCGAGAATTCGTGATACACGTCCACCAGCAGCACGAGATCGAGTGAATCCTTCGGCAGCTTCGGATCTTCAACCGTCCCCAGCACCGCCCGCACATTCGTGATCTTGCGGTCTCGCATATTCCTGTTGAGCAGTTCCAGCATCTGCGGCTGAATATCCTCGCCGTAAACCACGCCGGACGTCCCCACTCGCGCCGCCATCCGCCACGTGAAGTACCCGACGCCCGCCCCGATATCCGCCACCGCCGCGCCCTTCGGAATCTTCAGCAGATCGAGCGCCTCATCCGGATGCTCCTCCGCCTCCCGCTCCGGCCGCACCAGCCAGTCCGCCCCGCCCACCCCCATCACCTGCGCAATCCGCCGGTGCGTAATCGGATGAACATCCTCCGCCGGGCATAAAAACGGCAGAATGAACAGAACAGCAATCGCCCGAAATTTCATCGCAACAAGTCTATCTCTAAGCGAAAATAGAGAGAAGGACCAGGACCGTGCAGAAACCAACTTCCTCTCGGACCTCGCTGGGACGGCGGCTTCTTGCTGGCGCGAAGGAGATGCTGGCCCACGCGCGCGGGGAGATACAGTTGGAAACGTACAGCCTGCCCGACTCTTCCGAGTTCCACCGGGAACTGGCCAACCGACTCGCGGCTCTCGATCGAGGTGAATTCGCAGACCCTGCGGAAGTCCACGCGAGGCTAAGGCGCAAATCGCAGGAACGCCGCGAGTCCGGAGTGTAGCGACACGCTTTCTGTCTCGCACACCGAGCCCGGAGGCACCCTGGAGAACCACGTGACACGGATGCTGCTCATCAGCAGCGATCAATTGGCTGAAGGCATCTCAATATGGTCGATGACCAGAACAGGGACGGACCCCTTTCCGGGTTCGAGCTTAAGTCCAAGCTGCTCCGACATCGCGGTAAAGATGGAAGGCCCGGAAGTGTCGGTCGAGCTGGCACCGGCCGCAATGGTATCCACCCCCCAGCTCAATTGGAAATCGTACCGGCCGCTAAGGTTGGTGTTGTCAAGAACAACGCGGCCCAAGCCTTGTTGCGAGAGCGTGCTGGCCAATCGTTCCATGGTGACTCCACTCGCAGTAAGCTGACTGGTAGCTCCATTCCCGTTCGACCCGTGGCGCATTCCGATGACCCCGGTCCGTGAGTTGGGGTCCTGGTCGCTCATGGTGGTAGGTTTCAGTTTGGAGCCGCCCTTTGCAACGGCCAGTGTGTAAACCGGAAGAACCTTCTTCTCCATGTGGCCCGCAAACTTGAACCGGTCAGTAAGAATCGGCCGTCCCATAAGGCGAATCTGATCGAGAGTCAGCTTTCGAAAGGCCGGGACATCGGCGCTGTCAACTTTCGCTTCTATATCGAAGCGTTGAGAATTGGCCCACGAAGGGATTCCCACGGTCTGGTCATTTACGACCAGACCGTAAGCCGCTCGGATGAAGTCCTGCAACGGCAGATTCACGATCCGGATTCCATCAGGTAGCAGTTGCATCCCGCCGCCCTGATTCTCAGGCGCGTGCATTTTCACCGAGACGACATCGAACTGCACGGACGCTGTATTTGTTTGCGCATAGCAGGCAGACGCAATAAGAATTCCAAAGATCATCGCACGATTTCGCATTCCACTCTCCTTGTACTCGAAAATTCTTCTTTACATGTCACGAGCTCGTATCATCACGCCTGCAGCGATCAGCAGAATCATTGAGACGAGCAGACAGACGGTTAAACCCAGCCAGGGCGCCGATCCGTTGAACAGACGGGTAGTCTGGTCTACGTTTGACGTGGCGCGCTCATGACATCGAACACGTTCCATCCGCTCAGCGTCTCGGCCTTATAGCTGAGGAAAATTATGGTGAGCGCACAAAGTCCCACGGCGGTGGCGGTGAATTCGCCCTCGAACATCTCCGAAAGCAGCAGACCAGCGGCAACGATCACGAGGCCGGCCGCGCTCGTCAGGGCACCAAATGCCAGTGCCTGACCGAATGGATAAGACTCTCCCACGAAAGGCGAAACGATCGGAATAAGAAACGCGGAAACCAGTCCGAGTGCAAATGCTTCTGCGCAAGCTAGCGCCGCGCGGATGAAGAACAGGCGGAGACGCGTCACCGGAAGCCCGAGAGAATACAAAGCGGCGCCTGTCGCTTTCTCCCGACGCAAACCTCCCAGCGTAATAATGAACGCCGCCAGAACCCAGAGGCCTTGAAGAGTATAGTGGAATAGACCGCCCCAAATGTAAACCGAATAGAGCTCGGGCCTGCCGGTGCGGTCCCGTCTCGTGACCACCGCATAGATGACGACGGACGCCAGCAACGCCAGCGCGGAAAAGAAACGGCTGCGAGATTCCTGCCACGCCTTCCAAAGGACGGCAGTGCCAGGCGATGCAAAGCCTCGGCGCGGATTGGCCCGATCAGTAGTCAATGCGCTCGCCATAGGCCACGGTAATGCCGAGGATGAGTGCAGTGAGGATCCAGATCACCAGCAGGGCAGCCCAGGGCGTACTGGCCAGATTGACTTGCCACGGGCCAGCCATCGCATGCGCTAAGTCGAAATATCTCCACCAGGGCAGGTGCGGTTCGACAGAGGTGCGCGGCCCGATGAACATGAACGCGAATGGAGCGCGAAGCGACTCCGGCAAGTCCGACACACGTGTGCGCGGCAGATGACGCTGAATCCACAGGTACGGTATTCCGAGCAGGCCGACTGTCACGAACAGGCTTCGATAATTGCCGGGAAATAACGTGTAGCAAAGATTGCCGAGGGCGATTACCAAAACCCCGGCGGCGACCATCAGGACAGCGTGGAGAAACACCTGGCTGACGGAGAAGGTTTGGTGAATAATCGCCGAGCCGGCGATAACAACGAGCACAGCAAAGAAACTCATAGCGGCACTCTCCATCAGAACCACGGCCAATCGTATAGCCATCCACCGCGTGCGGCTGACCGGGAGACCCAGGCTGAATGAAATCGTTCCGCTGGCCTTCTCCCGAATCAAACCACCGAACGCGAGCAGTACGGCAAACAAGGCCCAGACCTGCTGCAGGAAATACACGTAAAGGTATTGCCACAGGAACCAGCCATATGCAGAAAACCCGAGTCGCACCCCAAACCAATGGGAAAAATCATGAGTGTTGTGCTGTTCGATTTGGAAGATGCAAACGATGGAGACTGCCACCAGCCCCATGAGAAAGCGCAGCCGTGTCTCCAGCCACGCTTTGTAGAAAAGCGCGCTCATGACCTTGCCTTGACTTTTCCGAGGAATATCTCTTTGAGTGAAAGTGGGACCACGTCTACATTTGCGGCACGCATCATATGCACGTGCTCAAGAATCGAGGCCACATTGTGACTGGCGACCAGCGATACCGTGCATCCCTTCGCCTGAATCGTTTCAATACCCGCCAGGCGAAAATCGCGCTCGTCGACCGGATCGGGAAAGACGGCCTGAATGTGCCGATACTGCTCCTTCACCTGGTCCATCGGCGCATCCATGACAAGTTGACCGCGGTCAATCATCAGCACGTGGTCCGCGATCTGCTCGACTTCCGCGATCTGATGCGAAGAAAAGAACACCGTGGTTCCCTCGGCAGTCAGAGAAACCAATATCTGAAGAACGTCTTCGATTGCAACCGGATCAAGACCTTCGGTCGGCTCGTCCAGAATCAACAGCTCGCAACCGCGCGCGAAACCCAGCAGCAAAGCGAGTTTCGTTCTCATTCCCTTCGATAGCTGTCGAATCCTGCGCTTCGGCGGCAACTCGAACTGTTCCATCAGCCGGCGTTCGAACCCTTGATTCCAGCGCGGAAAGAAAGACCTCGTGAAACTGACGATCTGTTCAACAGTCATGTAGTCGTAAAGCCGCTTGTCTTCCGCTACAAACGCTGCTTTTTGCCGGATCAGCAGGCTATCCGCTTCCCTGTCGATTCGGTGCCCGAAGATGCTGCCGGTTCCCGCGCTCGGATGCACCATCCCCAGCAGCATCTTGATGGTCGACGTTTTTCCAGCGCCATTCTGGCCCAGAAATGCGCACACCGAACCAGCCTGAACCGAGAGATTCAGCCCCCGCACGGCCTCGTGCTTCCCGTAGCTCTTCTTCAGGTCAACCGCTTCGATCACTGCTGCCACAGCGTCACCTCCGCTGAAAATCTCCGGCAAGTTCGGCTTCCACCAGGCGTCGGATCTCGCCCTCATCGAGACCCTGCTCCTTTAATCTCTCCACGAATTCGCGGGCCAATCGCTGCCCGTCCCGAAACTCCTCGGCTCGTGACTGGCTCCGTCGGCGCGGCGCGACGAATGCCCCCAACCCATGCCGGATCTCCAGCACGCCCTCCTGCTCCAGTTCGCGATATACCTTGATCACCGTGTTCGGATTGACAACGAGCGTCTCCGCCATTCCGCGGATGCCCGGCAGTTGATCGCCCGCCGACAAAGCGCCCGTTTCGATGGCGTGGCGAATCTGTTCCTTCAACTGAACGTAAATCGGAACGCCGGATGACGGATTAGGCTTCCTGAACACTGTACTACATAAATATCACAGTAGATCACGACAATCAAGAACGTGCACGAATCCTGTCCAGCCCCCTTCGCCTGTGCTAAACTTAAAGCTTCCCGGAATAGTAAAGCCATGCCCAAGCTAAAGACACACAAAGGTGCGTCCAAACGGTTCAAAAAAACCGGGACGGGTAAGGTTGTCCGCCAGCACGCATTCGCCCGGCACATCCTCACGT
>CAZPZE010000651.1:0-10003 GCA_964590625.1 uncultured Solibacteraceae bacterium | reverse complement strand
CGGATCGCTGTACTTCGATGCAATCCCCTTCATATCGCCCGTGAGCGAATGGCAGCTCGCGCAGTGCTTCGCAAAATAGGCCTCGCCCGCTTTCGCATCGCCCACCAGAACATTCAGCTCCGGATTCGTCTCGCTGCGCGGTGGACTTCCCTGCCCGCCCATGGTTGCCAGAACGCTGTGAATATATTCAGCGACCGCTTCCGAATCGTTCTCCGAAAGAGTGATCGGCTGAGCGTGCTTCTTTAATTCGGCCGCGACCAGTTCACCTTTCTTGTCATTCATGGTCACGCCCGAATGCAGGATGTTGTTGCCCTTCCCGATCACACCGCGCAGATCAGACGCATGGCACGACGCGCAGTTCGATTCGTACAGCGCGCGGCCGCGAGCCAGAACATCGGCCGGCGCCAGCGGACGCGTGTATTGCGTGAATCCGCCTGCGCGGCCGCCACGGCCACGCCCGCCTGGCGCGCCGGTACCACCACGTCCGCCGGGTGGCTGCGCGAGAACCAGGCAAACCAATGCCGTCCCGGCTATACAAGCAGTGAAAAACGATTTTGTTGAGATCATTCAGACCGTCCTCACGAATACGAGGGATCTAACCGTCCGATCCCCATATCTCCCCGCCCGCGGTTCATGACGAAAGCGCACTACTCCGCAGCTTTCCCATGAAAGCACACATAACCGGACCAGTATCTTGAAGTTTTGTAAACAGACCGAAATGCGGCTGATGATGCAGCTGCTCGTGAAATATCAGGCAATGCCGTTTAAGCTCTGGCTCGATGCGCCACCAGATCAAACGTGAACTGCCCGCCGCCGGCGCTCAGGGTCAACTTCATTTCATCGCCTTTGAACGTGCCGGAGCAGGAGATCGTTCCGAAGTCGGTGTTAATGGAAAACGAAATCCTTTCGCAATCCATTTTGCCGTCGGTAATCTGCACGGCGCCCATCATGCCAGGTGACCGAACCAGTCACCTTGCTTCCATCCACCGCGAGCACGAACGTGTTTTCCGCGGAACCGCCCGGCGTTTCCATCGTCGCTTACCAGGTTCCGGCCGTGTTCTCCTGGCCGAGTGCGGCGAAGGAAAGGCCGAGCATCGCTACTTTCGCGCTTCCGGCTATCAGAGCACGCCTTTCAGGCCGGCGGGACTTAAGATTTGCAAACTTCCGTGGGGAATTCAGTTCTCCGTGGGCGATTTTTCGAGCTGATCGATCACAACCAGGTCGCCCGGCGCCTTTGCCGAATCGAGCTTCAGCCCGAGTTTCTGCAATGACTGCATCACCGTCGAGTCGCCCCCGTCCCCATCGCCTGCAGGGAACCCGCCTCCGCCTGGAAAGCCGCCGGAAGGTCCAAAGCCGCCACGTGCGCCCGGCGGAGGCCCGCCGCCTCCCGGGAATCCCTGCTTCTTCATCATGTTCATCATGTCTTCCATCGAGAGGTCGAGCGGCACATCGTAATTCCCCGTGAGACTGGTCTTATCGATCACCGGCCTGTCGAGAAACTGCGTCAACTGGTCGGCCAGGGTCGCCATGTCCATCTTCGAAGCCTCGAGATGGATTCCTGCGCCTGTCATCGACACTTTCGTCACGTCGCCGTTCGGCCCCGTGATCACCATGCCGCGCATCGGGTCGCCGCTCATTGTCGAGTTCGACATCCGCCCCATCATGCCGAAATCCGGCGCCTTCGGATCTGGCTTGCGCGCCGGCGTCTTCCCTTCCTCCTGCAGCGCCTCCTTCATCTTCAGACCGCTTTTCGCCGCTGTCAGGAAATACACCGGCTCATCCTTCGTCTCGTGGTGAACCTTGAGTCCGAACCTCTCGGCGAGCAACGCCTGCAGCATTTCCGGAATCTGATCGTCGTTCGAACCTGCTGGCAGTTTCGCGGAAATATCCACCATCACACCGCGCATCCAGTCAGGACCTTCGAGCTGATAGCTCTTGATCCGGTAGGCCGCCACAATCACATCGCGCAGCGGTATGCTCCTGATGTCGAGACGGCCCGCATCGTAGTGCACGCCCATCGGCGGCGGTCCGGAACGGAAGCTCGCGAAATCCGGAGGCGCCGCTACACGCACAGACGCCGCGTCGAATGACGGAAGCGCAGCCCCCCAGGCAGCTACCGGCACAAGGGCCAATATCCATTTCGAAATTCGCATCGTCGCTCCTTTCACGCCGCCAGGCGGTAGCGCCGCAGCAGATGCGCCATCGCAGCGCGCCCGCGATGCAGGCGCGATTTCACCGTCCCCACCGGCACTCCGGTTCGCAATGCGATCTCGCTGTAGCTCGATCCCTGCACGTCGTAAAGATAGACGGACTGCCGCAGTTCCGCGGGAAGCTTCGCCAGCGCCGTCCGAAGAATCCTGCTCTTTTCCACGCGATCGTAGCGATGCGCCGGATTTTCCTTCATCGTCACGAAACAGGCGCTCCGCGAAGTTCCCGCATCCAGCTGCACCGCGAGCCGGTCGCGCCGCGTCCGCCGGTAGTGATCGATCAGCAAATTCCGCGTGACCAGGCTCAGCCACGCGACGAATGACAGTTCTTCTTCCCGAAAACTCCCCAGCGTGCAGTAAACCCGCAGCAGCACATCCTGCGTGAGGTCGTTGGCCTCGCACACACGCCGCGTGAACCGGTAGCACTGGTTGTAAATCCGCCGCCGGTGGCGCCGCACCAGCTCTTCCCACGCCGCAACACTCCCGCTCTGGCACTCGCGGACGAACTTGTTTTCCTGCTCGCGAATGTCATCAAACGCGCAGATCGTACTCATCGATTCCGAGTACAACATAAACGCCGAACGGCCGGCTCTTAAGATTTGTAAACCGCCGGGACAACAAGCACGCAAACGGGTTACAACTATGAAGGATGGAATCGCAGGGCGCTATACTTCTCGCCGAAGACGACACCGAGCTCTGTTCGATGATGGCCGATTTTTTCGCTCACCACGGTTTTGAAGTCGAAGCAGTCCACAACGGCCGCGACGCAATCCGCCGCGCGGTGGAGGGCACGCACGATCTCATGATCCTGGACGTCATGATGCCAGTGCTTGACGGCTTCGAAGTTCTCCGTCAGATCCGCAAGCGAAGCGCCCTCCCGGTGATCATGCTGACAGCGCGTACAGCGCCGGCCGACCGAGTGGAAGGCCTCAATACCGGCGCGGATGATTACCTCCCCAAACCCTTCGCGCCGGAAGAGCTGCTCGCCCGCGTGCGCGCCGTTCTTCGGCGTTCCGGACGCACCGCACAATCGGAGGAAACTCTCGAATGCGGGAGCCTTCGCGTCCGCCCCGCCACGCGCGAAGCCTGGGTGCGCGGTGAGTCCGTGGCGCTCACGTCCATCGAATTCGAGATTCTCGACTGCCTCGCGCACGCGGCAGGACGCGTCGTCTCCCGCGATGCGCTCACCGCCGCGCTCTATCAGCGCGAAGCCAGCCCGTTCGAGCGCTCGCTCGATGTCCACGTCAGCCATCTTCGCAAGAAGCTGGATAATGAAGAGGAAACCTTTATCCACACGGTACGGGGAACCGGATACATGCTCGCCTCGCGGCAGCGAACTCCCGAGGGCGAGCAATGAGATCGGTCTACGCGAAAATCCTCATCTGGGCCTTCCTCACCCTCACCATCTCGATGGTGCTGTTCTTTTTCATCAGCCGAGAAATCGAGCTCCACATGGGTGCGGGCGCAGTGTTCCATACCTCTCTTGAGCTGCAGTTGGCGCAGACACGTGCGATCTACGAAACCCAGGGCAGCCAGGCCGCGGCTGAATTCCTCTCGCGCGTGAATCACTCGATGAACTGGCGATCCTTCGTGCTCGATTCCGCCAATCGCGACGTCACCAACGGAAACAATCGCACCGACCTGCGCACTCTCCTGCAGAATCAATGGGACCATCCCGTCGGAATCCCCGGCGGCATCGCCGTCGGCGTGCAGAGCCCCGATCACCGCTACGCGATGATCGTCGAAGCCACCTTTGCCTTTGATCCCTGGACGACGCTCCCGTACTACGGCCTGATCCTGCTCACGCTCGCCGCGCTCTCCTGGCCCATGGCGTATCACATTTATTCGCCGCTTCGCTCCCTCGCCCAAACTTTCGACCGCTTCGGTCAGGGGGATCTGGCCATCCGCGAGCACTCGCGCCGCCGTGATGAGATCGGCGATCTGGCGCGCTCCTTCGACCGCATGGCCGATCGCATCGAAACTCTTCTGACAGCCGAGCGCCGTCTTCTGCAGGATGTCTCCCACGAACTCCGCTCTCCACTTGCGCGCCTCAGCTTCGCTGCAGCATTGCTGAACACCGAACCCGATCGCGCCAAAGCCCAGACCCGAATCAATAAGGAGGTCGGCCGCCTCACAACGCTTGTCGGCTCACTGCTCGAAATGACGCGCGCTGAAGGCGACCCGGCGTCGCGCTCCCGCAAGGATGTTCGTCTTGACGAGCTTCTCCGCGATGTCACCGAGGATTGCGCGGTCGAAGCCGCCGGACATTCCTGCAAACTCGCCCTCCATATCGAAAGCGAAGCCACCATCAGCGGCGACGAAGAACTCCTCCGCCGCGCCGTCGAGAACGTGATCCGGAATGCGATTCGCTATTCACCGGAAGGTGAAGCCATCGACGTGAAACTGAGCGCAGCGGGCACCCAGGCGAAAATCGAAATTCGCGACCGCGGTCCCGGCGTCCCCGAAGCGCAGCTCTCGCACATCTTCCAGCCCTTCTTCCGCGTGGATGACTCCCGCACCAACGCAACCGGCGGCGTCGGACTTGGGCTCGCCATCGCCATGCGGGCCGTGCGATTGCACAACGGAACGATCGGCGCGAAGAACGTCGAACCTGGATTGCTGGTAACGATCGAGCTGCCGCGGGCTAGTTCTTAGCGGCCGCGATTCCCTGCACCGCCTCCCAGATGAACTCCACATGCCGGTACACTGCATCCACCAGAATTCGTTCCTGATCGCTGTGCGAGGCGAATCCCTTCGCCGTGTCCTCCACGTCGGTCATCGCTCCGATTCCATAACTCTGCACGCCCTTCGCGCGCAGGAACGCCTTATCCGTAGCTCCCGTCCCCATCAGCGGCAGAACCGGCACGTTGTAAATCTTACGGTAAGCCGCTTCAACCGCGTGATAAACATCGGACGTGATCGATGAAGGCGGCGCAGCGGGCCGTCCGTTCTTTGAATTCGGGACAATTTTCACCTGCGGATCGTTGATCACCCCGCGCATCAGTTCATAGAATCGGTCCATATCCTCACCCGGCATCGCCCGAATGTCCAGCGTCGCGCTCGCCGCCGAAGGAATCACGTTCACCTGCGCGCCACCCTGCAGGATCGTCGGCGAAATCGACGTATGCAGCATCGAATACGCCTGCGGATCGTTCTGCGCCAGATAGCGATGCACGGCGCCGGATTTCGAGGAATCGAACAGCCCCTTGTACCGCTCCGCATCCTCCGGATTGCTTACATTCGCCAGCTTTTCGAAATATGTTCGAGTTGTATCGTTGAACTCCGTGGGCGGTTCCCAGTTCGCGATTTTCTCCACCGCGCCCGCCAGATGCACGACCGGATTATCGATGCGCGGCATCGAAGCATGCCCCGATGTTCCCGTTGCCTCCAGCGTCACACCCATCGGTCGCTTCTCCGTCGTCTGAATCGCGGCGAAAATCGCCTTGCCGCCCTTCCGCGTCACCCCGCCGCCCTCGGCCAGACAATACTCGGCGTCGATATCCTTCCAGTGCTGGTCGATCAGATATTCGATCCCGAACTCCGTCGCCGCTTCCTCGCCCGCCTCCGAAATGAAGATCACATCGCGATCGAGCTTCACGCCCAGCCGCTTGAGCAGCAGCATGGTCATCAGATCCGCGACAACGTCACTCTTGTCGTCGCGCGTCCCGCGGCCATACACCCAGCCGCCATCGAGCGTCGCGCTGAACGGCGGAAAGATCCATTTCTGGGGATCAACGCGGACCGTGTCCGCATGACCCATGATGATCAGGGGACGTTTCGTTCCATTCCCGCGGATGCGCGCGATCAGATTCTGCCGCGCCGGATCTTTGCCATCCGCTATGCTCGGAATCCCCTCCGCATCGAGCTGCTTCTTCAGATAATCGATGACGCGGGTCTCATTGCCGGGAGGATCCGTGCTGTCAATCTGGACGAGCGCCCGAAAATGGCGCATCGCCTCCTCGTGCACCTTCGGCCACTCCGGCGACTGCCCAAACACCGGCAACGCCGCAACGATAAACGCGAACGTCAGTTTCTTCATTCCGAGAGTCTAACAGGGCGCGCCGATTTAACGGTCGTGCTACCGTAAATGCCCGCCACGCGCTGTGAATTGGGGCCTCGCTACCCGGATAATAGAAACTTGCAGCAACCCTGGCGCACCGCAATCGTCCAGACGGACGAGACACCCATCCGGATTCGCGGCTACGACCTCACGCAGCTCATGCAGCGTGCCTCGTGCGTCGACACCGTCTTCCTGCTTCACCGCGGACGTCTTCCGAACGCGCCTGAACGCCGCCTTCTCGACGCTGTCCTCACGGCCAGCGCCGATCATGGCTCCGGCGTCCATTTCATGGAAGCGGTCGATGCGGCCATACGCGAAAGCGGCAAGGCGCTGCCGGTCAATATCGATGGCTCGCTCGGTGCCCTTCTGTACGATCTCGGTTTCCCGCCCGAAGCGGGCAAGCTCATCTTCATCGTTGGACGCGTCGCCGGACTCACCGCCGAAGTGGCCGAAGAATACGCCCGCGAAAAGCCGATGCGGATTCACATTCCCGTCGAGTATGATGGCGAGCCGCCGCGCGAACTGGAATAAATCATGGCAAGAGCAATCACCGATCAGGAAAAGCAACTCGCCGCGTCGATGCTGGCCAAAGCCCGCGTCGCGATGGATGCGATCAGGGACTACGATCAGGCGACTGTCGACCGACTCTGCCGCGCCGTTGCGTGGGCGACGGCCAATATGGAAACGGCCACAAAGCTCGCCAACATGAGCGTCGACGAAAGCGGTCTTGGCAGCCGTACGCCCACGCGCCGCGCCAAAGTCCTCGGCATCCTGCGTGACGCCCTCCGCCAGAAGAGCATGGGGGTGATCGAAGAAATTCCGGAAAAGGGCATCGTCAAATATGCGAAGCCCGCGGGCGTGGTCGCGGCCCTCATCCCGGTGACCAGCGCCTACGTAACGCCGGCCGGCATGGCGATCTACGCGATCAAATGCAAAGATGCCGTCATCTTCTGCCCGCATCCCGCCAGCAGGAAGACAACCAACGAGACCATCCGCGTTATGCGCGCCGCCCTGAAGAAACTCGGCGCGCCGGAAGACATACTGCAGTGCGTCGAATCGCCCAGCATTCCGCTCTCGCAGGAAATCATGTCGATCTGCGACGTCACCATGGCCACCGGCGGACAGGCCATGGTGCGTGCCGCCTACAGTTCCGGAAAGCCCGCCTTCGGCGTCGGCGCAGGCAATGCAACCATGGTGTTCGACGAGACCGCCGATATCGACATCGCCGCGCGCAACACCCGCATCAGCAAAACCAACGACAACGGATCAGGCTGCTCTGCCGACGGCAATCTCATCGTTGACAGCACCATCTACGATGCCTTCCTGAATCAGCTCCAGATCGAAGGCGGGTACCTGGTCAACGAAAAGGAAAAGGCCCAGCTTCAGGCAGCCTACTGGGACGCCGAAGGCCATCGCACGCCCGCTACCATCGCGCGCTCGGCTGATGTCGTCGCAAAACTGGCCGGCTTCGAAATCCCCGAGGGCAAGACGTTCTTCATCGTCCCCGAACAGCACATCGGCAAGCAATATCTCTTCTCCACCGAGAAGCTCGGCGTCGTTCTGAGCATCTTCAAATACACCGGTTGGCCGATGGCGCTCGATATGGTTCGCCAGATATTCGAAACCGGGGGCAAAGGACACTCCTGCGGCATCTACTCGTGGAACGACCAGCACATCCATGAGCTCGCTCTGATGGCGCCGGTGAGCCGTATGATGGTCCGCCAGATCCAGTCGAGCTCCAACGCCGGTACGTTTACGAACGGCATGCCGATGACCTCCAGCATGGGCTGCGGTTTCTGGGGGGGCAACAGCACCAACGAAAACGTCTCGCTCAAACACTACATGAACGTGACGTGGGTGAGCCGCCCGATCCCGGAAGACCGCCCGTCAGACGAAGAACTCTTCGGCGAATTCTACAACTCCGAAATCTTCTGACGGAAGGCGGCTCCCCTGAGCCGCGCCGAGCTTCCCGGGGCCATCCCACTCCTACTTCTTTCCCGGCAGAGCAAACGCAATCACCGCATCCGAAGTCGGATCCCGCAAAAATCCACCGCCCGCCGCCGACACCACGACGTACTGCTTCCCATCTCGCCCCATATATGTGGCCGGAATCGAATGCGCCGGCGCGTCCACCTTCACCGACCACAACTCTTTCCCCGTGCGCGCATCGAAGGCCCGGAATTTCGAATCCACACTGGCGCCGATGAAAATCAGATTCCCCGCGGTCGTAATTCCACCGCCCGTATTCGGCGTACCCGTCTTAAGCCCCTTCGCCGCCAGCGCGTCGAACTCGCCGAGAGGCACGCGCCACGCGATGTCACCCGTGTTCGCCTTCACCGCGACGAGTTCACCCCACGGCGGAGGCGCGCAGGAATAACGCGTATCCGGCTGCCAGAACCGTCCGCCCTCCGGCGTGACTTTCGCATAAGAAGGACCCGAAGCCCCCGCCGCACCGCCGCGCGCAAACCCAGCCGGCGGCCCGTCGCCTCCAGGCCCGCCAGGACCTCCTCCACGGCCTCCACGCCCGCGTCCACCGGAGCCGCCAAACGCACCGCCGCGTCCGCCTCGTCCCGCGCCAGCCGCGCGCTGTTCAATATGTCCCCACTGCCCGGCATTCATCACATTCGTGAAGATCAGTCCGAGCGACGGATTGAACGAAACTCCATTCCAGTTCCCTCCTCCAATCGCCCCCGGATACTCCACAACATCCTGCCCCACCTTCCACGCGTTGTACGGAACGGCATCTTCCAGCTTGTATTTGTCCACCAGCCCCTGGCAATATGCCGCCAGTTCCGGCGTGATGTCCCTGGGAATCTCGGACATCTTCATGCTGATTCGCGCAATCGGTTCCGGCTTTACCGGAAACGGCTGCGTCGCCGACGACTTCTCTCCAGGCACCGTGCTCTGCGGGACGGGGCGCTCTTCCATTCCGAAGAGCGGCTTCCCGTCCCGCCGGTCGAAGATGTACATGAGACCCGTCTTCCCCATGTGCACCACCGCCGGAATCTTCAAACCCTTCTGCACAATATCCACGAGCGACGGCGCCGCCGCCGAATCGAAATCCCACAGATCGTGATGGACAAGCTGGTGATACCACTTCAGCTTCCCGGTATTCGCATCGAGCGCCACGAGCGACGTTCCGTAGAGCGTATCGCCCGGCCGGTTCACGCCGACGTAATCCGGCGAAGGCGGCGCGGTTGGAACGAACGCGATCCCCAGCGTCGTATCGACCGTGATGTGCCCCCACACATTCACGCCGCCGGTCGTTTTCCACGCATCGTTCTCCCAGGTCTCATGTCCCGGTTCGCCTGGCTGCGGCACTAGATTGAACGTCCACACCAGCTCGCCCGTCCGGATATTCCACGCCCGCACCAGCCGGTCCATGCTGGGCGCGATCAGCATGTCCTTGTAAAGCGCGGGCGGCGACTGCATCCGCGTCCCGATATCGAGCACGCCTTCGGTCGCAAAGCCCTGCACCAGCTTCCCCGTCTTCGCATCCAGCGCGACAATCGTGTTTCCCACTCCGCCAATGACGCGGGCGGGCGATTTCGCGTCTCCCGGCCAGTAGGAAACGCCGCGTTCCGTCGTGCCCTGCGCATCGTACTTCCAGATCTGCTTTCCGGTGACCGCATCCACCGCGAAATAGCCGTTGCTCGCCGAAAGGTACATCACGCTGTCGACGACGATCGGCGTCATCTCGTTCTGTGCATTGGGAGCGCCCGTGTGGAATGTCCAC
>CAZPZE010000650.1:0-3235 GCA_964590625.1 uncultured Solibacteraceae bacterium | reverse complement strand
AGTATTGTGGCCGGCACTTACACGTTCCACTATTACGATGAGCTGAACGGCGTGCCGGTGGCATTGGGCGCGGCGATTGGAGTTGGCGATACGTCGGTCTCATTCACGGCGCCGGTCGCGCAAGGGACGCTGGTGCAGATCGGGCAGGAAATTCTCGAGGCGGGCGTCACGACGAGCGGCGTCACAGCGGTCACCCGCGCTATGCACCTGACTACGGCTGCCGCGCACACGATTGCCGACGCTGCGTATCCGCTGACGGACAAGGTAGTGATCGTGCCGTTCGTTCCGCATTTCTTCGGTACGCCGGCCAGCGGGCAATGGAGCGGCGTTGTGAATTTGCCGGATGTGCGCGTCGCGAGCACGGAGCTCTATATGACTAATTCGTTCGGCGCTGGACCGGTGACGGTGGCGCCGTTCACGGAATTCGTTGACGCCGGGCTGCGGACGCTCGCCGGTGGTCAGTTCTCATTTCAGATCACCGGATATCTCGCGGTATTGACGGGCGCGGCGCCGGACATCGTTGTCGACTCGGCGCGCTCGATTCGCGATATTTACGCCGTGCTGCGAACTGCGTCGGCCGGGTCGGGCGTGACCCTGGAGCTGAATCGCAACGGCACGCCGTGGGCGACCGTGCAGTTCGATCCCGGTGCGACGACTTCGTACGTGGTACCGGGTTTCGGGCTGCCGCCGCTGATTGCGGGCGATCGCCTCAGTCTGGATGTCACGGGTGTGGGGACGACGAATCCCGGCAGCGACCTGACGGTGATCGTCCGGCTTTAGGCCGCTAAACTGGGATTTGCTTCTCGTTCAGAACGTATCGAAAGTGTACCCGCTTTACCGGACGCCGTGGGACCGCATCCGCGAACTGAATCCGCTGCATTCACACGGTCTGCATACGGATTTCTGGGCTCTGCGCGATGTGAGTTTTCGCGTGGAGAAGGGTGAGGTTGTCAGTCTCGTGGGGCCGAACGGCTGCGGGAAGAGCACGCTCCTGCAGATCGTGAGCGGGATTCTGCAACCGACGCAGGGCCGTGTGGTGACGCGCGGCCGGATCGCGGCGCTGCTGGAGCTGGGCGCGGGATTCAATCCGGAATTCAGCGGGCGCGAAAACATCTTTATCAATGGCGAGATCATGGGGATCGGCCGCGCGGAGATGGAGCGGAATCTGCCGGCGATCGAGGCGTTCGCGGAGATCGGCGAGTTTATCCATCGGCCGGTGAAGGAATATTCGAGCGGCATGTATGTGCGGCTGGCGTTTTCCGCCGCCATTCATGTGAATCCCGACATTCTGATCGTGGACGAAGCGCTTTCTGTCGGCGATGCGGTTTTTGCCAATCGCTGCATCCGGAAGTTCGAAGAGCTGCGGGAAAAGAAGACGACGATTTTGTTCGTCTCGCACGATCTCGGGCTGGTGAAGCAGCTTTCGAATCGCGCGATTTTTCTGCTCAACGGGCAGATTCAGGCGGAGGGCGAGCCGAAGCACGTCATCGATCAGTACATCGGCGTGGTGCTGGAGCGGCAGAAGGCTTACGACAAGCAGGATCAGCGTGCGGGGTTGACGCCGAGCTTCCGGCATGGCGATGGCAGCAGTGAGGTGGTGGAAGCGTCGCTGCTGAACAGCTTCGGCCGGCATTGCGCGGTGGTGGAGAGCGGCGAGGCAGTTACGGTTCGGATTCGCGCGATATTTCGTGAGCGGCGGACGGGGCCGATGGTCGGCATTCTGATCCGCAACCGCATCGGGATGGACGTGTACGGCACGAACACGCGGATCGAGCAGGTGGAATCCGGAGTTTTCGAAGCGGGCGAGGAGATGGAGATCGATTTCTCGTTCGAATGCTGGCTCACGCCGCAGCAATATACGATCACGGTGGCGACACAGCATCCGGATGGATCGAGCCATGACTGGCTGGATGACGTGATTACGTTCGACGTGGTCTCGCAGCGCGTCGCGGCGGGCGTGGTGGATCTGCGGGCGAAGGTCGAGTGCCGCAAGCTCGCGGCGAAAGTTCAGGAAGAGCCGATCACGACCCCGGCGGCGAAGACGAGCAGACCACCGAGCCCCACCTGGACAGCCGCGGAGAACAGCGGCGATTCCATATAGCGATGGCGGATCCAGGAGATGGAGGCGAGCTCCGCGATCACGATCAGAACCGCGGCGGTGAGCGCGGCGCGGAAGTCGGTGAGAAGGAAGGGAAGCGTGTGGCCGATGCCGCCAATCGCGGTCATCAGGCCGGACGCCGCTCCGCGCACCCATGGATGGCCGCGGCCGGTGAGACTGCCGTCATCGGAGAGCGCTTCGGCGAATCCCATGCTGATGCCGGCGCCGAGAGACGCCGCGAGGCCGACGCGGAAAGCGTCCCAACTGCTGTGCGTGGCGAGAGCGGCGGCGAAGACGGGGGCGAGCGTGGAGACAGAGCCGTCCATCAATCCGGCGAGGCCGGGCTGAACGATCTGAAGGACGAACAGGCGGCGGTTGGCCGCTTCTTCGCTCATTTTCACGTCGGGCTGCAGCTTCGTTTCCTCGAGCGCTTCGGCATGCTGCTCGTGCGCGCGTTCGTCCTGAATGAGGTCATCAAGCAACTGGCGGATGCCGGCATCCCGCGTGCGCTTCGCTGCTTTTTCATAGAAGCGGCGTGTCTCCGCTTCCATGGTGCTCGCCTGGTTGCGGACGGCATCGAGCTTGAGCGGCTGCGAGAGCCAGATCGCCTTGCGATGGACAAAGCCGCGGACATCCTGGCGGCGGATGAGCGGAATGTGGTCGCCGAATTTCTGGCGATAGGTCTCGATCAGTTTGCGGCGATGTTCGGATTCCTCATCGCGCATTCCTTCGAACATCGCGGCGGAGGCGGGGAAGTCGCGCCGGAGGCCCTGCGCGTAATCGGCGTAAATGCGCTCATCTTCTTCTTCGAGCGAAATGGCCAGGGCGAGAATTTCAGCTTCGGAAAGGCTGTCGAACGAGCGCATATCATCTAATGTTATGACGCGGAGTGTGCGAACCAGACTGGCGCTGAAGATTCGCGCCGGCGCGAAGAAAACCGCTTTCGCCGGGCGCGTGGGCGACGTTTGGAAGCTGCAGGTGGCCGCGCCGCCGGTAGATGGGAAAGCGAATGACGCGATCGTCCGGTTTCTGGCGAAGCTGGCCGGCAGGCCCGCGAGCGCGGTCCGCATCGTCACTGGTTTCACGTCGCCTATGAAGACCGTGGAGATTGAAGGGGTGGAGGCGCGGGAGCTGGAT
>CAZPZE010000649.1:0-9911 GCA_964590625.1 uncultured Solibacteraceae bacterium | reverse complement strand
GGACGGATCTGGCCGGAGACGGTGTCGCCGGTGCGCAGATCGAAACGGCGGATCTGCGAGGGTGAGACGTAAACGTCGTCGGGTCCGGGAAGGTAGTTGTATTCGGGGGCGCGGAGGAAGCCGAAGCCGTCCGGCAGGCATTCGAGAACGCCTTCGGAGAAGATGAGGCCGCTTTTTTCCGCCTGGGTCTGGAGGATCTTGAAGATCAGCTCCTGCTTGCGAAGGCCGGCGGCGTTGAGGACACCCATATCCTTCGCGATGTTGTTGAGATCCTGGATGCTCTTGTCTTTGAGCTCGACGAGATCGAGCGTGGGCGCGCCCTGCTTACCCTGCTGCAGCTGTTTGCGGCGCTGTTCGCCGGGGTGAAGGTGGCGCTGTGGTCCGCCTTGCTGCTGCGGCTGATTGTTGGCGGGTTGCGCGGCGGCCGGGGCGGGAGCTGCGGCCGATTGTTCGGGTGCTGCCGCGGCTGCCGCGGCATTCACTTCCGGCTTCGGAGCTTCCGCTTTTGGAGCTTCGGCTTTGGGTGCTTCCGGTTTGGGGCCGTCGGCTTTAGGGGCTTCCGCTTTCGCGGCTTCCGTTTTCTTTTCTCCTCGGGGATGACGCTGCGGCTTTGCCGTCTCGTCTGACTTTTCGGCGGCTTCCCGGGTGGGTGCAGCGGCCGTGGTCTTCTCAGGAGCGTGGTCCTGAGGTGGGGTGTCTATTACTGGTGTGTTTTCGTTATCGCTTGCCAAATTTCCCTCACTCCCCGGCCGGTGACGGCCGAGAACGGCAGCGGCTCGGCATATTGCCGGATGGCCTTCAGACCGCGCTGCTGCTCTGACTGATTGAGTTTGTCCATCTTGGAGGCCACTACGAGGTATGGCCAACCGTTCGCTTCCAGCCACATCTTCAGGTCGAGATCTTTTTCCATCCACCCGCGGCGGGCGTCGAGAATCAGGAAAGCCTTTCCCCGATTGCGGCGCGACTGCAGATAATGTTCGATGAATCTCGCCCACTCGTCCGTGGCTTCGCGGGGCGCGCGCGCATATCCATAACCGGGCAAATCGACAAAGTAGAATTTGTCGTCCACTCGGTAAAAATTCAGAGTCTGCGTACGGCCGGGCGTACTGCTGGTGAACGCCAGCCTGCGCTGTCCAACGAGCGCATTGATCAGGCTGGATTTACCGACGTTACTTCTTCCCAGAAACGCCACCTCAGGCAGTCCGTCGGTGGGGAGCTGTCCGGGATCGTTCACGCTTTTGACGAATTCTGCTTTCAAGTGTACTACAACCGGGCAGGGATTTCAGGGGAGAAGAACGCGGTCTACGTTCTGACTAGAGCATAGCATGGGCCAATGGCTGAGGGGATGGGGGTTGGGGGGCTGAGCCGGGCCGGGGGCCCGGCGCGGGTCAGGGGGACCCGCCCTCCATGCGAACATCGGGAGTTGGAAATCACTCCGGTTGAGATTAGTCGAAAAGGGGCGGAGCGGCTGGCGAGCGGGCATCCGTGGATTTTCCGGTCGGATGTTGTTTCGGCCGGGGAGGCGGGGGCGGGGGAGATGGTGCATGTGCTCGATCCGCGGGGGCGATTTCTCGGCCAGGCGCATTACAGTACGGCGTCGCAGATTGCGCTTCGGATGCTGAGCCGGAGTGCGGAGCCGGTGGATCTGGCGGCGCGGATCGCGGCGGCGCAGAAGTTTCGCGCAGGGATTACGGAGACGACGGCGTACCGGCTGGTGCACGCCGAGGCGGATTTTCTGCCCGCGCTCATTATCGATCGCTATGCGGATTGCTTCGCGGTGCAGGCGCTGAATCAGGGAATGGATCGGGCGCTGCCGGAGATTGTGGCGGCGCTGGAGACGCAGTTCACACCTCGCGCGATTGTGGCGCGGCATGATGCGGCGGTGCGTTCGCTCGAGAAACTGCCGAGGGAGATCCGGCTGCTGCGCGGTGAATTGGAGGGGCCGGTCGGGATCACGATGAATGGATTCCGGATGGAGGCCGATCTGCTGAAGGGGCAGAAGACCGGAGTGTTTCTCGATCAGCGGGAGAACTATGCGGCGGTGGCGCGGTATGCGCATGGGCGCGCGCTCGATTGCTTCACGTCAACGGGCGGATTCGCGCTGCACATGTCGGCGAAAAGCGAGAGCGTGGAGGCGGTGGATTCGAGCGCCACGGCGCTGGCAACGGCGCGGGGAAACGCGGAGCGGAATGGCGTCGGGAATATTCATTTCCGCGAGGCGGATGTGTTCGAGCTGCTCTCGTCGTATGCCTCGGGGCGGCGGAGTTTCGAGACGATTGTGCTCGATCCGCCGGCGTTTGCGAAGTCGCGCGGGCAGGTAGCGGATGCGGCGCGGGGATATAGAGACATCAATCTGCGGGCGCTGCGGCTGCTGGGGCCGGACGGGATTCTTGTGACGTGCTCCTGCTCGCATCATATGAGCGAGGCGGCGCTGCTGGAAGTGGTGGCGTCGGCGTCGCTCGATACGGGGCGGACGCTGCGCGTGCTGGAGCGGCGGACGCAGGCGGCGGATCATCCGATTCTGCTGACGGTGCCGGAGACGCTGTATCTGAAGTGCCTTATCCTGCAGGTGGCGTGAGCGCGGTCAGCGCTGGGCGGCGCGCCAGGAGCGGCGGCAGATCCATCCGAAAACAATCACCGCGAGCGGGAAGGCGACGGCTCCGATATACATGCCGGTCTGGCGGTGCTGCGCGGCGCCCGGGACGAAGAGATTCACCCAGATGAGCCGCACGGTGTACCAGAGGAAGAAGAGGCAGGCGGCTCCGGAGAGCGCGGCGGCGAGGGTGAGGAACAGGCGCTTCACGGATACAGGATATCCGCGACGTTTTGCAATGTAAAGTACTTTTCTGCTACTGTGGCTGGACCATGACGATGACGGTGCGGCCATCGAACGGGTAGCTGCCGATCATGAACCATTCCCAGCGGAAACCAACCTCTTTCAGGACGAGGACGACGCGCTGCTCGTTGGCGGGCAGCACGAATTTTCGTGTGGTGTAGAGATATTTGCCCGGCTTGACCTCGGCGGTGAACGGCGGGTCGGAGGGCTGGGGTTCGGGGTTGAAGCGGGCGCGGTGGTCGTCGATGAGATAGGCGTCGAGGTGCTCGCCTTTGACCGGCTTCCGGCCGCGGTTGGTCATGCGGAAATCGATTTCGTAGTCTTCTTTATTGCCGTGCGGGGTGCGGCGGAGGCTGGTGGCGTCGATGGTCCATTCACCTTTAATGAGGACAGCGGTGGCGGGGAGGGTCTGGATGGGGAGGGCGAGGGTGGTGGCGACGAGGATCGCGACGTAGAAGGCAAGGAGGATCAGGTAGACGCGGAGCGTCATCAGGGCGGAATGGACGCGCTTTTCAAGGAGAGAGCGGGTGACGGAGGCGAGGAGGAGGAAGCTGAAGCCGACGATGATAAAGAAAAGGATTTTAGAGACGATCACGCGGGCGTCCGTGGATTCGGGTGCTGAAGATTACTAATGTAGCGCATCATAAGGGGCTTGCGGGGTACCGCGAGTACTGGGGGGATTTTTCCGCGGCCGGGCAGCGTCCAGGAACCGGCGGCTGGCGGGCAGTGATTGAGGGCGCGTTTCACCGGCTGCGTCCAAAGCTGATGACGGTGGCAGCGGTGCTGGCGAGTCTGATTCCGATTCTCAGTGAATCGGGGGTCGGGTCGGACGTGATGAAGCCCATTGCGGCGCCGATTGTGGGAGGAATGATCACGTCGACGATCCATGTGCTGATTCTGGTACCGGTGTTTTTTGTGCTGTTGAAGGGCCGCGCGTTGCGGCATGGGAAGTTACGAAGTTCTCAGGAGTTGCAGGAAGAATAAAAGGAGGAGACTGAATAGAGATGAAAAAGCTGGCGATGTTGATTGCAGTGGGCGCTCTGTGGATTCCCGCGTTCGGAGCGCAGCAGACAGTGACCGGAAAAATCAGCGATGCGATGTGCGCGTCGGATCACTCGATGATGCAGAGGGGCGGGTCGAAACTGAGTGACAAGCAGTGCGTTCAGGAATGTGTGAAATCGGGGCAGAAGTACGTGCTCGTGAGTAAAGGCAAGGTCTACCAGATCCAGAACCAGAACTCACCGGGACTGGCGGAGAATGCAGGCGGCTCTGTCAAAGTCACGGGCGATGCGAGTGCTGATGGGAAGTCCATTAACATCTCGAAAATCGAGGCTGCGAAGTAAGTTCGATTACGGCTGCGGGCGACCCAGACCTGGCTTCCTGCCAGGCACGGATCGCCCCATCCTAAATTGTCTGGACAGCGACTGGTTTGGTGCTGGGCGTGGCCCGGTGGAGCGGGTTGCGCAGGGGGCGGCCGAAGCCTTCGAATCGGACCTGCATGATGTCGCCTTCCTGGAGGGAGAGGCCGGCGCCGAAGCTGAAGGCTCCTGCTCCGAAGAAGTGGATGTGGAGGTCGCCCGGCTGGCGGTGGAAGTCGAACTTAAAGTGATGATGCTCGATGTTGGCAAGGCTGTGGCACATGTTTTCCTCGCCGGTCTGGATGTCGCTTGACCAGAGGGTCCGGCCGGCGCGTTCAACGCGGACTTCGCCGGGGATGAGGCCGAAGGTGGCGTCGATGGAGAGCTCGGGGCCGATGGAGCAGGTGCGCAGTTTGGATGAGGCGAGATAGAGGTAGTTCTTTTTCTCGAAGACGTGATCCGAGAATTCGTTGCCGATCGTGAAGCCGATGCGGCGGGGCGTACCCTGCGGATCGATGATGTAGACGCCGGCGATTTCAGGCTCTTCGCCGCCGTCCTCGGCGAATGAGGGGACGTCGAGCGGTTCGCCGTGGGCGCGGAGGACGCTGCCCGATCCTTTATAGAACCATTCGGGCGAGATGCCGGCTTCGCCAGGTGCGGGCTTGCCGCCTTCGACACCGCTCTGGTACATGCGGGTGCTGTCGGTCACGGCCTGCGCGGCGGCGTGCATGGCGTCGCGGTTTTTCACGCTGGCGAGATGGGTGAGGCCGGTGCCGGTGACGAGGCAGCGCGCGGGGGCTTCGGGGAAATCGGCGGAGGGAAGAAGATGCCAGACGGATTGACCGGAATAAATGGGGTCGTAATCGAGAACCGCGTTGGCTGCTCGCGCTTCGATTGCCTGGAGCAGCGTGACGTTTTCCTGCAGTGCGGCGGAAGCCAGATCGTAGATGCTGGAGCAGCGATCGAGCAGGCGGAGGCGTGGTTCTTCGACAATGGCGACACGGCGGCCGGCCGGTCCCTGGAGCTGAACTAGTCTCATGCGGCTACCAGCTTAACTGAACGAGCGAGATGCCCTGACGCGGGAGCGCGAAATCGAGGTCCACTTCCTTGCCGCCGGGGATGGATGAGGGCGGTTTCAGTTCCTGCAATTGGCCGGCGGCTTCGAGTTGCTTGTATTGCGCGGATGTCGGCTGCTGGGGTGAGCCCATGTTTTTCCACGCGGTCCAGGCGTTGCTGTGGGTGTCGTCGATGCGGTAGTGCCGGAGCGTCAGCTTTTTGGCCGAGGCGGGCAGGCCTTCGATGGTGAGTTTGACGGGCGCGGCGGGCGCGGCGAGATCGTCGTCGTGATAATTCCACACCATGATGGAGAGCTCGCGCGGGCCGCGCACGGCGATGCCGTCGACATCGGGCTGCGCGCCGCGAACACCGGAGGATTGAATGGCAGCGACAGGAATTGCGCCGGAGCTTTCGAGCGCGACGCGATCGCCGGACATGCGGGCGGCCATGCGGAAGGCGTTGAGGACAGGCTTATCGATGCCGTTGCTGGCGAGCGTGCGGAAGCCTTCGAAGTACGGCTGTCCTTCAAATTCGAACGCCCAGGTGAGCATGCCGGCAATGTTGGTCTTTGCGGCCGCAGAGAGATCCAGCGTGTTCTTCATCATGGCGGCTTCATAGGAGGCATAGAGCGAACCGTTGCGATAGGCATTCTGCGGATAGACACGCGCGGAGCAGGCGCCGCAGCCTTCGGGATCAGATTCGCTGATGACGATTGGGAGGTTCCGGAACTTTGGGAATGAGGCGATGATCTGCATGCCCTGTGCGGCGTCGGCTACGTTCTTTGCGATCCCCATACGGACGTGGTTCTGCACCATCGCGGGCTGGCCTTTCGCGTGATAACTGATGAAATCGAGCGGGGCGCCGGTGGCGCCGGTTGCTTCGTTCTTTCCGCTCTCGCAATGTTCGAGGAATTGCTTCAAAAAGGCAGCGGCGCGCGTGCCGTTGGGGCCGGTGGAGGCGGGGCCGCCGACTTTCGCCGTGGGGAGCGCGCGTTTGATGGCGTCGGAGGCGTAGTCGTAGAGTTTGTCGTATTCGGCGGGCGTGCCGTGCCAGTAGGCGATATCGGGCTCGTTCCAGATCTCCCAATACCAGGTTTCCACTTCGGCGCGTCCGTGTTTCGCGACTTCATGCTTCACCCATTGATTGACGAGTTCGCCCCACTTCGCATAGTCGGTTGGCGGATAAGTCCAGCCGAGATAGTACTGGCTGAAATTATCGCCAGGCTTCCAGTGGGGCTCATAGGGATCGGGATGGGAAGAGAGCGCCTTCGGCGTGAAGCTGACTTCGACGTAGGGTTTCGCGCCGCCTTTAATGTAAGTGTCGAGAATGCGGTCGACGATGGTCCAGTCATAGACCGGCTTGCCGGAAGCGTCTTCGGTGTAGGCGTTGGTGGACCCCCACTTGAATCCGGGAGTGCCGTCGCCGGTGGCCAGCATGAAATGCGTGCGGATATAAGTGGGCGGGTTTTTCGATTTTGGATTTCCGGAGATATTGCCGAGCTCGCCGACGAGTTTGCGTCCATTGGGGGCGTACGTGTAGTTCGGTTCGTCGTAGCCGAAGAAATTAGTAATGGCTTTATAAGGGCCGGTGGTAGATGCGGCGTTGACGTGAATTGTCACATTTTCCTGCGAAAAGGCGCAGAGGGCGAAAAAAAGGCCAGTGAAAAAGAATCGAAAAGTATTGTTCGGGGTGGCGGGAAATTGTACAGTATTCTTCATGCGCTTTTTCGCCTCGGTGGTGGCAATTCTGGGAATATTTCCGTTCGTGCTGTCGGCTGCTCCCAGCCGGATCGTTCGGGTTCCGGATAACAACGTTATCAGATCTGTTCCGGGAAGTGTACACCGGTACGCGAGCGCGGCGAACGACCGCGGCGAGGCAGCGCCGGATCTGTGGATCGACCACGCAATCGTGCTGGTGCGGCCTTCGGCGGCACAGCAGGCAGACCTGGAACAATTGCTGCGCGATCAGCGGAATCCGGCATCGCCGAGTTATCACCGCTGGCTGACGCCGGAGGCGTACGCGGACCGGTTCGGGCTCAGCGCATCGGATGAATCGCGCGTGGTGGCGTGGCTGACGTCGCAGGGGCTGACGACGAACGAGCGTGCGCGCGGACGGAACTGGTTTGCGTTCAGCGGCACGGCGGCGCAGATCGGGCGGGCGTTTCATACGTCGATTCATCGCTATGAAGTGAACGGGAAGATGCATTTCGCGAATGCGACGACGCCTTCGGTGCCGGCGGCACTGGCGGATGTGGTGGGCGGATTCCTGGGGCTTAACGATTTCACGCCGCAGCCGCAGACGCGCGTGCTGGGGCCGCCGGATTTTACATCGGGCAGTTCGCATTATCTGGCGCCGGGCGACTGGACGACGATTTACGATGTCGCGCCGCTTGCAGCCGCGGGTTATGACGGCAGCGGACAGAGTATTGCGGTGGTGGGGCAGTCGGATATATTGACGTCCGACATGGCGGGATTCCGCAGCCTGTTCGGATTGCCCGCGAATACGCCGCGCATCGTGCTGTTCGGGTCTGACCCGGGATACAACGGTGCGCAGATCGAGTCGAATCTCGATCTTGAATGGAGCGGCGCCATTGCTCCGAAGGCGACGCTTTATTACGTGGAATCGTCGAACGCGTTCACGGCGCTGGTGTATGCGGTGGCGCAGAATATCGCGCCGGTGATCGGCGTGAGTTATGGGATCTGCGAGAACGACAGCTCTCCCATTTACGAGAGCGTGGCGCAGCAGGCGAACGCGCAGGGGATCACGATCGTGGTGGCGTCGGGCGATTCGGGCGCGGCCGGATGCGATGTGCAGAACGCCGTGCCGCTGGCGGCGCACGGACCGGCGCTGCAGTTTCCGGGGAATCTGCCGGAAGTGACGTCCATGGGCGGCACGATGTTTGATGACGCGGCGGGCACGTGGTGGGGCGGGAGGAACGAGGCGAACGGAGCGTCGGCGCTCGGCTACATTCCGGAAATGGTGTGGAACGAAAACACGCTGCAGTACGGGCTGGGCGCGACCGGGGGCGGTCCGAGCGCGCTGATTGCGAAGCCGGAATGGCAAAACGGGCCGGGTGTGCCGAACGATGGCGCGCGCGATGCTCCGGATATTTCGGTGGCGGCGGGCGGGCATGACGGCTATCTGGTGACCCAGGGCAAGTCTCTGTATGTGGTGGGCGGAACGTCGGCGTCCGCGCCTTCGATGGCGGGGCTGGTGGCGCTGCTAAATCAATATGTGGTGAAGCAGGGAATTCAGACGATGCCCGGGCTGGGAAATATCAATCCGCAGCTTTATCGTTTGGCGCAGACGTCGCCCGCGGCGTTTCACGACATTGTTCGCGGCAATAACGCAGTGCCGTGCGCGCAGGGGAGCCCGGGATGCGCGACGGGAACGTATGGAGCGGCGGCGGCTGCAGGCTACGATCTGGCGACGGGGCTGGGGTCGATCGATGCGAATGAGTTGTTTTCGGCGTGGGGGCAATCGACGGCGCCGGTGGTTGTGAACCTGACGGTGAGTTCGGCGACGCCGACGATCAATGACTCGATCACGTTAACCGCGACGGTGGCTGCCGCGCAGGGAACGGGGCTGCCGACGGGGACGGTGAACTTTGTGTGCAATACGCTGGCGCTGGGTTCGGCGCCGCTCGTGGCGGTGAATGGCGTGCCGACGGCGTCGGTATCGATCGCCGCGTGGCCGGTGGGAGCGTGCGCGATTGCGGCGGAGTATTCGGGCGATGCGTCGTTCAGTCCGGGTGGCGCGATGGCGGGGGTGAAAGTGAGCCTTCCGACGACGCCGGGAGTATCGGCGCTGCTGGTGTCGATCCCGAATCCGATTTTCGGGCAGCAGACGGGGAATCAGCCGCCGACATGGGAAGTACCGATCACGTTCCTCGAGTTCGCGGGAGTGCCGGCGGTGGTGACGGGGTTCACGATCGACGGGGTGAAGCAGGAGGTGAGCCAGACGTTTCCCTCGCCCAATATTCCGGCGCGCGGGACGCTTGCGGGGACGCTGCTGATGCGCAATGTGAGCACGCCTTCGATCCGGACGTTTGCGTTTACCGGAACGGATGCGGGCGGAAACGGGTGGTCGCGCGAAGTGCAGGTGACGTTCCGGCAGCCGTATCAGGAATCGAACGTGAATTTCAATTTGTGGGGATCGCCGCTGACGATCGAGCAGGATCCGGCGCCGGCGACGAATTGTTTGTTCCCGCAGATGGTCACGCTCGATGAGATCACGGGATATGAACTGCGCGTGATCGGGCTCTTCCAGGGGTCAGTGGATATCAGCAATTCGATCACACATGTGTTCGGGACGACGCGGCTGGCGCCGTGGGGATCGATCGAGGGGAAGATTTGCTGGAATCCGGAGAGCGTGCCATCGAGCGATTTGCTGCTGGTGGTGATGCAGGATGCTTTCGGCGATGAGCTGGCGCAGGAGATCAGTGTGAATTTCGCGGGGCCGCCGAGCGGGGGGCAGCAAATTTCGGCGTCGCCCTCGTCGGTTTCGATGAAGCAGCCGCCGCTGCTGCTTCCGAGCGCGCCTGCGACGGTTGCGGTGCAGGTGAGCGATGCGTCGCAGACATGGACGGCGTCCGTGTTTCCGCAGAATCCGACGACGGCGTGGCTGAGTTTGTCACAGCATGCGGGGACCGGGCCGGGGAC
>CAZPZE010000648.1:0-1689 GCA_964590625.1 uncultured Solibacteraceae bacterium | reverse complement strand
TATTACCTCAAGGGCGATGTGATCTATGCCGCCAATGCCGATACGGGCGAGAGCCGCGAGATCGCAAAAGTTCCGGCGCGCAGCTCGGTGGTCACGGTGAACGCGGACGAAACGCTGCTGGCCGGAACCTACACCGAGCGCGAAGCGGCGCCTGTGAACGTCACGGCACCGGGGCAGCCGCAGCAGCTTATCCAGGCTCCGAACAAAGGGCAGATGATGGAGGAGCGCCTCGCCGCGCACATCCCGATGGGGATGTTCACGGTCAACACGAAGACCGGCGAAGTGAAGACAATTCTGAAGAGCACGGACTGGCTCAATCACCTGGAGTTTTCGCCGACCGATCCCACGCTGCTGATGTACTGCCATGAAGGTCCGTGGCATAAGGTCGATCGCATCTGGACGATTCGCGCCGACGGCAGTCACATTGTGCAGATCCATACCCGCACGATGGCGATGGAAATCTTCGGCCATGAATTCTGGGCACCCGATGGGAAGACGATCTGGTATGACCTGCAGACGCCGCGCGGTGAAGACTTCTGGCTCGCGGGCTACAACGTGGAGACGAAAGCGCGCACGTGGTATCACCTGCAGCGCGATGAATGGTCGATTCACTTCAACGTGACGAAAGACGGAACGCTGTTCTGCGGCGATGGCGGCGATCCGGGGCAGGTGGCGCATGCGAAGGATGGCGAGTGGATTTATCTGTTCCGTCCGGAGCGCATCGAGAATCGCGGGATTGCCGATCCGAAATTCGTCAACCCCGGCGTGTTCCATGCGGAGAAGCTGGTAAACATGTCGCGGCACCAGTACAAGCTGGAGCCGAACGTGAGCTTCACGCCGGATGACAAGTGGGTGGTGTTCCGGTCGAACATGTTTGGGCCGACGTACGTCTTTGCTGTGGAAGTGGCGAAAGCGGGCGTGGGGTCGATGAAGTTCGATTTCAATGGCGAACTCGCGAACGCGGCGAAGACCATGCCGTACAGCGACGAGCGCGGCAGCGGATTCGAAGAGGCGGCGCAGACTACCGGCCAGCCGCCTTATTATTTCTCGGCTCGCGTGCCGAACGAAGGTAATTACAAAGTCACGGTGACGCTGGGCGATAACAATGCGGCGTCCGATACGACGATCAAGGCGGAGCTGCGGCGGCTGATGGCGGAAGCCGTGCGGGTGCCGGCGGGCAAAACGGAGACGCGAACTTTCATCGTCAACACGCGCACCACGAAGATCGATACCGGCGGAGAAGTACGTCTGAAGGATCGCGAGAAAACCACCGAAGCATGGGCGTGGGATAACAAGCTGACGCTCGAATTCACCGGGCCGCATCCGGCGGTTCGCTCGGTGGAAATCGAGAAGGCCGATAACTCGATGCCGACGCTTTACATCGCCGGGGATTCCACTTCGACCGATCAGCCGCGCGAGCCTTACAACAGTTGGGGCCAGATGGTCACGCGATTCTTCAAGCCGGATATCGCGGTGGCGAACAATGGGGAATCCGGCGAATCGCTGCGGAGCTTTATCGGCGAACAGCGGTTCGCGAAGCTGATGAGCGTGATCAAGCCCGGCGATTTTCTGATGATCCAGATGGGGCACAACGATCAGAAGGAAAAAGGTGAGGGCGTGGGCGCATTCACCACGTATTCGGCCGATCTGAAGATGTTCATCGACGCGGCGCGCAAGCGCGGGGTGAAA
>CAZPZE010000647.1:0-2141 GCA_964590625.1 uncultured Solibacteraceae bacterium | reverse complement strand
CGGACCGCGGTGACGCTGTTGCAGCGGCGTCTGATTTCGTGCGTGGATCTGATCGTCGCGCTGGGCGGCGGATGGGATGTTTCGGCGCTTCCGACCGACGATCAGATGAAGTCGCCCGATATGAAGGATCCGGCGAAGACGATGAACGTGGCGGAGCCGCCGGCGGCGAAATAAAGCAGCAGCCAGAAGCGCCGGGCAGGGGCCCGGCGGCGGGCTGTGGGGCCCGCCCTCCTCCCTTGGTATATTCCTTTCGGTCTATTTTTCCTTCACCCGGATTCGGGTAAAATCCGCTACAGATTCCCGTGTCCGCTGCCGATATTCTTTGTAGAGCGCGCTGTGGCTAAGTTTCCCCGTCTGCGGAGTTTTGTGACCCGGCACCGAATTGCCCTTTCCGATTTATCGATCATCATTGCCGTGGTTCTGGTGGCGTGTTTCGTCGCGTTTGAAGTCGACGTGTTCGCGAACGAGGGAACGATCGGGGTCCACGAGGAGACGATCGAACTCGATGAGGCGCTGAGCATCGGGGGGCTGCTGACGGTGGGACTGCTGATATTTGCGATCCGGCGCTATCGCGAGCAGAAGGCGGAGACAAAGCGGCGGGTAGTGGCCGAACAGCACGTGCGGCAACTGGCGTTTCAGGATCCGCTGACGGGCCTCGCCAACCGGCGGCAGTTCCAGGAAGCGCTGCAGGCGGCGATCGGCGCGCCTCCGCGGGCGGGAGCGGCTCACGTGGTATTCCTGCTGGACCTGAACGGATTCAAGCAGGTGAACGATATTTACGGGCACGCGGTGGGCGATGAGCTGCTGGTCATAGTGGGACAGCGGCTGACCCGCGCGGTGCGCGAAGACGATCTGGTGGCGCGGCTGGGCGGCGATGAGTTCGTGATTCTTTCGAAGCATCTGATGGGGCCGGAAGATGCGACGAGCACGGCACTGCGCGTGCTGCGCAGCCTGAGCGAGCCGATTCAGGCGGGGCCTGTGCAGCATCGCGTGGGGTCGGGAGTGGGGATCGCGCTGCTGCCGGATGACGGCACGGATGCGGAAGAGCTTTTGCGGAAGGCGGATGTGGCGCTTTACCGGGCGAAATCCGAGCGGCGGTCCGCGCTGCGCTTCTTCGAGGCGGAAATGGACCGGCTGGTGCGGGAGCGCGATCAACTGGAGCAGGATCTGCGGAGGGCGATCGACGCGGACCGCATCCGGCCCTTTTTTCAGCCGACAGTGGATCTGAATACAGGGCGAGTGCGGTCGTTCGAGGCGATTCCGCGGTGGATCGATCCCGAGCAGGGCGAGATTCCGCTCGAGAGGTTTATCCCGGTGGCGGAAGAGAACGGGCTGATCCATGATCTTTTCGCGCGTGTGCTGCGGCATGCCTGCGAGGCGGCGGTGCAGTGGCCGGAAGAGGTGACGCTGGCGATCGATGTGTATCCGGGCCAGATGAAGGACAGGAGTCTGCGGGAGGCGGTGCTCGAGGTGCTCGAAGAGACCGGGATGCCGCCGTTCCGGCTGGAACTGGAAATCACGGAGAGCGCGCTTGTGAGGAATCTCGACAGCGCGCAGGAACTGGTGGGGGCGCTGCGGGACGCGGGAGTGCGGATCGTGCTCGATAACTTCGGGACTGGGTATTCGAGCCTGTATCACCTGCGGAATTTCCGGCTGGACAAGATCAAGATCGACCGCAGCTTTGTGGAGGACCTGGAGTCGGTGGAGAGCGCGCGGATCGTGAGCGCGCTGGTCGGGCTGGCGCATGGGCTGGGGCTGACGATTGTGGCGGATGGGGTGCGGGAATCGGGCCAGCGGGAGTCGCTGCTGGCGACGGGGTGCGAGCAGGGGCAGGGATTTCTTTTCAGCCAGGCGGTTCCGGCCGCGGAGACGGCGATGTTGGCGGCGGGCAGGGAACAGTGGCGATTGCCTGCTGCGATTGGGGAGTAGTTTGCGCCGGCCGGGGGCCCGCCGTCCCGTGGTATAGAAAGAATTTATCGGACAAAGAAGGCAATTAGATTTATAATCAGGGCGGCTGGAGCTTTGTTGGCTCCTTTCTCAAGGCTGAGAAGTCATGCGCTCTGTTCTGGTTGGCGCCACGCTGGCGCTTGGATTCGTTTTCGCACTGTGGGCGAATACTCCGCGTATTCCCCGCGGTCTCA
>CAZPZE010000646.1:0-2543 GCA_964590625.1 uncultured Solibacteraceae bacterium | reverse complement strand
TCTGTTGTTCGCCGGCGCGAATGGCGGCATCACGGCGTTCGCACCGGCAACCGGCAAGCCGCTGTGGAACTCGCGCATCGGGGGTCTCGGCAATGCGCCGGAGACGTACATGCTCGACGGTCATCAGTATCTGCTGTGCCTGACTGGCGACACTATGTATGCGTTCACGTTGTATTGAGATCATCGTTCGTTCCAATAAAAAAGGGCGCCCGGAAAACCGGCCGCCCTTTTGCTTTTGTGGCTGCCTTGCTCGGCTAGTGGGAACTTCCTCCACCGGCGGTTAGCACTTCCACTGCAACCAGATTCTTCGATGCCTTCGCGATATCGAGCGCAGTCTTGCCCTCATGATCGACCGCATTGAGGCTGGCGCCCGCTGAGAGCAGAGGTTCGATTGCGTCGATGTACTTTCCGGCCGCCGCCTGCATCAGCGCCGTTCTCCCCGTTGGGTCGGTGAGATTCACATCCGCCTTGTGCTGGAGAAGAATCCTGACGGAACTCTCGTAGCCGAAATATGCGGCGTGCATCAGCGCTGTCTGGCCATCGCGATCGCGTGAATTAGGATCGGCACCGGCTTCGAGAAGAATCTTCATAGCCTCCGGCTCGAAATAGCTAAACGATGCCAAATATGTAGCGCCTCTGCCATCCCTGTGATTGACATCCGCGCCTCGCGCGATGACCATTTTCAGGATGTTGAGGTTGCCACTTCTCGCTGCTTCCTCCAGTGGCGGGAAGAAGCCCGGCGGGTTTATCGGCGCTCCCGCATCAAGGAGTATGCGCACGATCGGTTCGTAACCATGGCGGATTGCGGTGCGGAGCGCCTCGGACTCGCTGCCATTCGTGCTGTCAATTCCGCTTTTCGCGAGAAGTTCCTGCGCGCGTTCGAGACAGTTCAGGGAAGCAGCCTGATCGAGCGTGTTTACGCGTGCGCAGAGAACATCCTTGTTCGGAGGGGTGCAGCGCTGCTCCTGAGCATCGTCCTGCGCTGAGGGCTGGCGCGCCGTTATTTCCTGATCACGGATTTCCTCGACCACCAACTCGGCAGCAGCGGCATTCAGGTGAGCGAAGCCATTCGTCTCGTAGTCGCCGCTTTCCCGGCAGACTGCAACATATTGGTCTCTCATCCGAAGGCGCCCGATGTATGTCGCGGTGTTCACTATGTTTTGCCTTCCACGAAATTCCCTCTCTCCCCGGGGCGGCACCTTCGGATATGTCGGGGTTGCGAGGGCAGACGTTGTTCGCGAATACCAGGCGGGGACACTGTAGCTCAGCAGCACCGGCCATTGATACCCGTTGGTATAGAACGGACTCCCGCATCCGGCACCGCTCATCCCAGCCCCCTTCGAACGTGCTGGAAATTTCGCCTCGCACCGCAATCCGTTTGCCTTTCCACGCACTGAGGTTCTGAAAAAGTTCGCAGATCGGGATCACGGGCAACGACGCGGCGTCCGCCAATTCCGCCATCTCGATTTTCTGAATGGACTCGAGTTCAAAATCGGCAGCGAGGTCTTGCGGGTGAATGCTCACTCGACCAGAAAGGACCGCGGTCGAGGTGAACGGTTTGCCCTGCGCTCTCCATTCTTCAGCCTTCGCAACAGCCTCCTGGAAGCGCGCTGAATCGGACGAAGACAGCTTTGTCAGAACGAGATCGAGAGCCACCGCATACTGCATATGGTCCACTACAAATTCGTTGTCGCAGTCTGTCACGCCGAGGACTGCAACGTTTTTCGAAACGATCAGATCGCCAGTCAGCGTCATCAGGCGTCCGTCGGCGGCTTTCAGATCTTTGAAGAGATCGCACACGGACTCCTGTCCCCAGAGACCTGCAGGAGCAATTGTGCAGAGCGCCAGGATCAGAAAACGCATAGGCTTATTTTCCCTCTGGGTGGATCTCCAGGTAGTCGAGGGCGGCGACCTCGCGGCCGTCGGGGGTGCCTTCGATTTCGATTGAGTCGCCGGGTTTCAGGGGGACGTTGCTGACGATGTGGCGTGTCGACGTCGAGCCGTCGAGACGGAACGAGGGGACGACGACGTCCGCGGTCCAATTGCCGACGTCTTTGCCATTCACCAGGACGCGGTATTTCGCCTTGCCGGAATTCTGGTCGAAGTAGCGGACGTGGAGATCGTACGTTCCGGCGCTGCCGTTGTACGTCATCGTCGCGGAGCACTTTGCGGCGTTGCACTGCACGGCTTTGCCATCGCCCGATGCGGCTTCCCACGGTCTCACGGCGACTTCGGTGTAGCCATCGAGCTTCATCGACTCGGCTTCGAAGCGATCGGGGTAGTGGCCGACGCGTCCTTTGGTATCAGGGATGCCGGATTCGCGGAGGAACCAGTTGGAGACCGCGTCGCGCCAGAGCACAGCCTGGCCGGCCTCATATTCGAGCATCTTCAGGATGGCGCTGTAGCGCTCATCGTCGATGAGGCCCTTGAGCGATTTCCAGTCGTCGACGTAGCGCGCGACTTCGTCGGCGCCGAGATAGTGCGAATCGTAGATGTACTGGATCACGGTCTTACCCGAATGGAGCTGGTACGTGTAGGGCACG
>CAZPZE010000645.1:0-3647 GCA_964590625.1 uncultured Solibacteraceae bacterium | reverse complement strand
TGATCGAGGCGTAGCGCCATGATCGACGAGCGCCGGCAGTTTCGCATCCTGAACCGCGATTTCCTCTCCCGCATGGTCGATCTCGAACTGATCGCCGCGGGCGGAGATGCGCGCGCTCTGATCACGCGGTTCGGAGCCATGCTTGCGGCTCTTAGCTTCTGTCTCACCTACCTGATGGTGACGCGGTATTTTACGTCCACCTATCCTCACGCACGCCTCGCTGTGCTGGCGCGCAGCGATGAGGAATTTCTGATCTCGGCCACCATCACCATTGCCGGATTGTGCGCCGTGATGGCCTGGAACACCGTCTTTCCGGACCGCCGCGACAGCCTCGTCCTCGGCCTGATTCCAGTCCGTCCCCGCACGATGATCCTGGCGCGCGTTGCCGCCATCGCGGCTGTTCTGGGAGGCGTGATTCTCGCCCTCAATGTCTGCACTGGCCTCGCATTTCCGCTTTCGCTGAGCACCGGCTTTCTGGACGCCCTTGCCATGCTCGGCACCTGGTGGCTGGTGATCGCGCTTACCGGCATCACCACGTTTTGTTTTGCGCTTGTGCTGCAGGGCGTCGCCGCGCAGCTGCTGCCATGGCGCGGATTCCTCCGTATCTCTGGCGTCCTGCAACTGGTGCTGCTCTTCGCGTTACTGGCGCTGTTTTTCGTCACCCCGACATTCGACCCGGTGAATGCGCCGATCATTTTTCCGTCGTTCTGGTTCGTCGGTCTGCTTCACGTGCTGCGTGGCGATTCGGTTGAGTTATTTCTGCCGCTGGCCACTCGCGCGCTCGCGGCGATAGCGATCGTCATTCCACTTGCCGCGCTCCTCTACGTTCTCTCCTGGGGCCGCAATCTGCGGCGTATGATCGAATCCCCGGAGATTCTCCCCGCGAAGAATCCGCGCATCACGAACTGGATCGCCTGCCTTGTGGCTGCGGGACCGTTCGAGCGCGCCATCCTGCAATTCACGTCCCGCACGCTGGCACGCAGCCGGCAGCACCGCATGATGCTCGCGCTCTACGGAGGCTTCGCCTTCGCGCTGGCCCTCGCGTTTTCTCACAGTTTCCTCGAAGGCACATCCCGCGTTCGGTGGAATGTGCCGAATCCGGCCTTCGCAATCGTTGGGTTGCTTCTGATTTCCTGCGCAGTTGTGGGTGTGCGTGCTCTTTTTGCTGTACCATTCACACTGCCGGCAAACTGGATTTTCCGCATCACATCGGTCCATAAACCGGCTGCGTATTTCGCGGCAGTACGGAAGTCGCTGTTCGCGATCGCCGCCGCTCCCGTCTGGATCTGGGCCGCCATCCTTTATCTCTCCATCTGGCCGGGCCGTCCGGCCATCGAGCATGTCCTGATCCTCGTGCTGGTTGGAATCATTCTGGTGGAGCGCGGTCTGAATCAGTTCCGTAAAATTCCGTTCGCCTGCTCCTGGCTGCCCGGCGCAACGCACCGCAAGATGAAGATCGGCATATGGGGCTGGGTCTTCTTAATCGTGGCCAATATACTCGCCAGCATCGAAGTTTGGGCGCTGGGCAAGCCGGCCCGCATCTACACGGTCCTCGGTATTCTCGCGGCGCTCGCGATCTACTCACGGCGCCGGACACTCGAATTCGCCAACGCGCCGGAGAATCGCGTCCAGTTCGAAGACACGCCGCCCGGCGAAATCTTTGCCCTCGATCTCCATCAGGACGGCGCCTGGCTCAGCGACGAAGCCTTCGTCGATACCATCGATCCCGACATGGGCCGCAGTATCTGGGGACGCCTTCGCCCATTCGCCATCGGACTCGTGGCGCTCATCATCTGCGGATTCCTCTACGAGCAGTTCGGGGAATGGCGCGATCTGCGATCCATCCAGCGCTTCGGCCATTCGGTCGACATCGGCGGCCGCTCGCTGAACATTTATTGCTCCGGTACCGGGGGACCGGCGGTCATCTTCGATTCCGGCGCCAATCAGCCAGGCTATAGCTGGAATCTCGTGCAGCCGAAGGTGTCCGAAATGTCCCGCGCATGCTGGTATGACCGCGCCGGATTCGGCTGGAGCGATGCCGCCTTCGGCCCGCGCACCAGTGCCGGCATCGCCGAAGACCTCCATAAACTCCTGCACGCCGCCAACATCGCGCCGCCCTACGTGCTCGTCGGCGCCTCCTTCGGCGGATTCAATGTCCGGGTCTTCGCCAATCGCTATCCGCGTGAAACTGCCGGGCTGGTACTGGTTGATTCCGCGGATGAATTCGAAAATCCCGACTATCTGCCGGATGCGCTGAAATCCCCGGCTGAAAGACTCCTGCCGCGCGAACTCTGGCGCCCCGCCGCCCTGGTCATGGGGTTTTTCGTGCACATCGGCGCCTCTCGCCTGATGGATGAAGGCCCGGCCCCATCTTCAGGACGGGAGACGGCCACCATGCGCGACGTCGCAATCCTGCGCGCGCTTCGATTGCAGGCGAAGACTTTTGACGAATCCACCCGTGAGGGTCTCGATCACGATGAATCGGCGGCAGAAGTCCGAGCCATACGGGACCTGGGCAACATGCCCCTCATTGTCCTGACGGCAGGCCGCGTCACCCCGGGCCGCCAGGATGATCCGCAGACATTAATGCTCGCATCGTATATGCAGAACCGAATCTACGGAACGCAGGCCGCGCTCGCGAAGCTTTCCTCGCGCGGCGAACAGCGCATCCTGCCGTTCAGTGGCCACGCCGTGCCGTTCGATGATCCTCAATCCATCGCCGACGCAGTTCAGGATGTGCTGGGCGCAGCCCGCAAGTACTGCACCGGCCAGGAAATCGATTGCCCCAGCGCGTGCGCCGCGTGCAGCGGCCAATAGGGATCGCGCAGAAATTCGCGGGCCAGCAGTACAAGATCAGCCTGCCCGCTGCGAATGATCTCATCGGCCTGCTTCGGCTCCGTGATCAGCCCAACCGCCCCCGTCGCAATTCCGGCCTCTTTCCGAATGCGCTCCGCGAAGGGGACCTGAAATCCGGGCCCGACCGGAATCTTCGCGTACGGAACCAGGCCTCCCGATGAGGAATCGATCAGATCCACGCCTTCCTCACGGAGTATCTTCGCCAGCGCAACGGATTGATCGGCGTCCCATCCACCCTCAGCCCAGTCGGTCGCCGAAATCCGCACGAACAGCGGACCATCGCCGCGAACCGCGCGCACGATTTCCCGAAGCAATCGGGTTCGATTCTCAAACGACCCGCCATACTCATCCGTACGCTGATTGCTCAGCGCCGAAAGAAATTCATGCAGCAGATATCCGTGCGCTGAATGAATCTCGATCACATCGAATCCGGCCTCACACGCCCGCCGCACCGCATTCACAAAATCCGAAATCACTTTTTGAATCCCGCCCGCGTCGAGCGCAATCGGCTGCGGATATTTCTCGTTAAACGGAATCGCGCTCGGCGCGAACACTTCCTTCCACCCGCCGCGCTCGACCGGCACAGCGCCATCACCATCCCACGGCCGCCACGTACTCGCCTTGCGCCCCGCATGCGCCAACTGGACGCCCGCGAGCGCTCCCTGACTATGGATGAAATCCGTAATCTGCCTCAGCTTCGGGATATGGGTGTCGAGCCAGATGCCGTGATCCTGCGGCGAAATCCGGCCTTCAGGCGAAACCGCGGTCGCCTCCATAATGACCAGCGCCGC
>CAZPZE010000644.1:0-2169 GCA_964590625.1 uncultured Solibacteraceae bacterium | reverse complement strand
TGGCATCGCTCTGCCTGCGAGCAGCATGTCGGAGCGTAACGGCTGGATGTGAGGCGGGAGAAACTGGTGCCGTAAGCCCATTGCATCGAGAACGTCGCCGACGGCGGCGGTGAAGAGGCGGCCTTTCAGCAGGGCGAAGAGTTCGTCGTCATTCGTCCATTGCACAGAGATCATGCTACCAGCCGGTGACAGAGATCGAGATCCCGCGGAGTCCGGGATTGAGGTGAGACACTGCGTCCCGATGGATCGCCCACACTGGATCCGGGCCTATGGCAGTTCGAGCCGGAGGCAGCCAAGCGTAAAAGCAAATGGGAATGGACCGGGGTCGCCCGTGCGGTACATTCCGGCGAAGAATACAAGAGCGCGTTGCGGCTGGCGTTCGTCGAACGCCAGTGACGGTTTGAACGGCCCGGAGTGCCAGCCCCGATCTTCGGCGCTCATAATCTGGACGGGCTGGCTCCAATCGGAAAGACGCCATGAAGGTTCCTCCGCGCTGCACCACCATAAGCCAGTTTCCGCTGGATGACTACTGCCGTTAACCCAGACGCGTGAAAACACGGCATGGAAGCCTTTGCCACGGCCGCGAACACAGAAATCGAACATCTTCATATCGGGAGGAGCAAAGATGGTATGCGGACTCCAATTGGTGACGCCGTCGTCGCTTTCCGAGTAGCCGTGGACGAGATAGTCATCGCGATTCGCGCCCGCGACGTACCACATTCGCCATTTTCCGTTATGGTAGATGAGGTTCGGCTCGTAAACGCTTCCGTGTTCCCAGGCTTCAACCGCGTGGAACACCGGTTCGTTCCGGTCGATCCAGCGGATGCCATCCCATTCGAGAAAGCCAATCGTATACGGACCACCGATATGGTCCGCAGCGCCGGCGTAATAGATGCGTTCGACCCACCGTTTTTTGCGCGAATCCCATCCCTTCACATAAGAGGGGCAGTGGCGACCGCCGTTGCCGTCCCATGGCTGGCTCGCATCGCGGCGCGCGAGCGGCGTGAGTATCCCGCCGGCGTCGCGAGTCAGCTTCCAACCGACCTCAGACAGTGAAGCGCCCGGCGGCAGCGCGGCGCTAAACAGTTCAGGCGGGCCATAGCCTTCGGCCTGGCCGGCGAGGAACATCCACCAGCAGCCATCCCTGAACACGACCGACGGATCCAGCACCTCGGAACCGCCGGATCCCGTTGCGAGATCGAATGGATCGAAGATTTTGGTTTCTTTGGCCGGAATCAGCGGGCCCGGCAAGCCGAAGGCAGACGACATCAGGGATATTATCCGCGCGCGGGTCTTTTCCTTTCGGCGAGGGCATCCGAACAACCGGGAATCCCGCAATTGCTCCATGAGCATCTGCGGAGCCAGTGAAGGCGTCGCCATACAAACGCGCGCGGGTGGCTTGCGGAGCTGGAAGCAGCTTCACACATCGGGTTGCTTCCCGAGCTTACGCGATCCCGATGCTATATTAGCTGCAACCTGACGAACGATACACACCCGCGAAGCGAAGTACACACGACGCCCGCGTGGATCGCGGGAATGGGCTCACTTACATTCGGGCTGGTGGCAGGGTTCACGGTCACTGCGCTGCCCTTTCTGCTGTCGCGGGCGGGTGTGAGCGTGGACCGGATCGCAAGCATCAGCGCAGTGGCGATGTCGCCGACTTTCTGGGGATTTCTGGTCGTCCCCGTTCTCGATACGGGTTTCAGCCGCCGCACCTACGCATTCCTGATGACCGCCCTCAGCGCGAGCAGCCTGGCACTCGCGCTGTTTCTGTTTTCGCCTGCGAAGCTCGCGCTGTTTACGGCGCTCGTGCTGATCGCGGAACTCGCGGTGGTGCTGCAGACCTCCGCGGTAATGGGCTGGCTTGCGGAGTTCGTTCCCGACAGCCAGCGCGGCGCCGTGGGCGGGTGGACCAATGCGGCGAATCTGGGGGGAGGCGCATTCGGGGCGATGGGACTGATGTCGGCCGCGCGCGTGACCACGAGCGCCACGCTGGGGGGGCTGACCCTGGGCGCCGTACTGCTCTCCGCCGTGTTTCTGTTCTGGTTTCCGAAGCCCGCGGCGCCGGCGTTTCATGTGCGAGAGGTGTTCGGCGATGCGATTCGCAATATCGGGCGAACGTGCAGGCGACACGAGGTGCTGATCGGCTTTCTGCTTTTTCTCACTCCG
>CAZPZE010000643.1:0-3801 GCA_964590625.1 uncultured Solibacteraceae bacterium | reverse complement strand
AGTCATCGACTTTGGATACGGTGCGGTTGTAGACCGCTACCTTAAATCCGTGGTCGTTCATATTGAGGACCAGGTTCTGGCCCATGACGGCGAGGCCGATCAGTCCGATATCGCAAGTTTCCTTCTGCATTCCTTCTCCTGAGGGGTGTTGAAAAACGAAATAACCATTTTAGAGGAGTGGGGGAATTCAGAGGGCGGTCGGTCAGATTGCGGAGATTTCGTTGAGGATGGCGGCGAGGGCTTTGCGGAAATCTTCGGGGCGATAGACGCGGAAGATGCGGGCCCCGCGGGGGCGGAGGATGCGCTCGATGTCATCGGCGAAAGAATATGACTGACCGGGCCGGATTCTGTCCGGAAGCTCCTGCCAAATCAGTTCCCCCGGCGTGAAGTGCGGCGGGCGTGTGTAGCAGATATAGAAGACGTGGCGGTGCGGGTCCGGCGGAAGTTCGGGCGGCGGCGCGGTTTCCTGCTTCGTGAAGTAGACCGGCGCGCTCAGAACAATCAGCACGCGCGGCGGGTCTGCGGGCGCGAGCAGGCGTGAGACTTCGCCGGAAAAGAAGCCGAGCATGCGGCGCTCGCCCGCGAGCGTTTTCGCATCCACTTTCGCGGGACTGAAGTCGGCCAGCACGGGACGAAGGCGGGGCCATTCACCGCGGCCGGGCATGGCGCCGCGGCCGATATTCGCGATGCGGAGCTCGGGCTGCTCGTAAACCATCTTCTGAAGATTGAGATCGGCGATGCTCAGCCCCACCGAACCATCGGCGGGATCGAGACCCATCAGGACCTTCATCGATGGAACGATCACCTGCATGTTGGACCGGAATTCGGCGAGCGAGCCGAGATCAGATGGCGTGAGATTCACCAGCAGCTCGATGCGGACCGGCTTTCCATTCGCGACCGGCAGCCGGACGACGGAACGCAGCTGCGGCTGATACCAGGAGTAGGGGGGCGCATCCGGCTGCGTGAATTCGACCGCCGGCAGATCGCGCCAGGCATCGGGCAGCGGGTCGGATTTCAGCGGCGCGACGCGATACGAGCGTCGCGCGAAGCTGTGGTCGAGCGTCATCGGGTCGCAGACGGCAAGCGAGACGGTGTAATCGCCCGGGCGGAAAAAAGCCGTGAAGGTGACGGTGAGCCGGTCATATTTATCGCCCTTGTTGAGACGCCTGACCGAGGCGGTGTGCGCCATCTGATAACGGCCGCCAGCAGCATCCTCAATGCGGAGGAAAGCGATGATCTGTCCGCCCGGCCGGGATTTCAGCTCGGAGCCTTCAACGTGAATCCGGATCGTGGAGAGAAGCCGCTGGTGCGGCGAGAGACGCGCGGATTCCAGCTCCACATTCCAGTGGATGCCGGGCTTTGCGTTTTCGGCGGCCCAGCGATCGAACGGAAAGCGGGCGAAATATGCACCTCCATTCCGTTGGGCGGAAGAGGAGACGGCGAAGACGAGGCAAAGCAGAAGCGCGGCGGACTTCATCGAGCGGGCTCGACTGGTTAGTTGGCGGAGATCTGATCGAGGAGAGAGGCCAGAGACTTGCGGAACGTTTCCGGATTCGAAACCGTGATGACCTGAGCGCCCATTGACTTCAGGATACTCTCAAAATCGTCCGGGAAAAGCGCTTCGGAGGATCCGCGTCCGCCGCGGCCCCGGGCCGGGCCGAACGGAATGATAGTTCCGAGACCAGGGGTTGGGCCATGGACGCGCCGCGGGGGTGCGATGTGGGCACTGGGACCGGCGGTGAGCGGCCCATCCGACGGGCCAAATTCCGGAAGGAAGCGGAAGTAAACGATGTGGCGGTTGGGATCCGGCGCGAGATGCGGCAGCGTGGACTCCTGCTGATTGCTGAAGGAGAATGAACCGCTGAGAACGATGAGCCAGCGGGGCGGACCGGATTGTCCGGCGCGGCGCGCGATCTCGCCCGCGAAGTATTCGCGCATGGAGGACTGGCGCGCGAGAATTTTCGCATCGATGACGGACGGGTTGGTTGCGCTGAGGACTTTGCCGAGGGCGTTCCAGTCGAGCGTGGCGGCGTCAGGCGTTTCGAAGGTGATGCGATGCCGCGTGAGATCCATGACGGCCGCCTGCGGCGGACGCACGTTTGCGTCAATGCTGCTCAGAACCTTGAGCGCCGGGATCACCACGGACATATTGCGGCGCATGGCGCCGTTGGAAGCGCCGAATCGTTCCGAAGGAGAGGTGTTGACGAGAAGCTCGATCTTCGGAGCTTCGGTTTTACGTTCGCCGGAGGGGAGGACATATGACGCCCTCTCCGTATGAACCTGGGTGGCATTCGCGCTGACGGGGACCGGGGCAGGTTCGGAGTAGAGATTTTCGCTGTTTCGCAGAGGCAGCTTCAGGACGCCATGCACGGAGGGAAGCAACCAGGATTCCGGACCGTCACTCATCTGGATCATCTCGACCGCGGGGAGACCATCCCAGGAGTTCGGCAAGGGATCGGACTTCAGGGACGCGACATGGAGCGAGCGGTGGATGAAGTTGTGCTCGCCGGTTTCGCTGTCCGCCAGCGCGATGGAGACACGGTAATCGCCAGGCTTGATGAATGCGGCGGTGATGAAGGTCAGTTGGTTCGACTTCACGCTGGCCTCCACTTCCCGGAGACTCATGCGATTGCCGGAGCGCCACTGATGGCCTTCGGAGTCTTCGAAACGAGTGAGCAGAACCAGTTCGCCGCGGCCACGGCGCTTCGCGAGCTCGCCGCCGGGAATCACGGTCTCAATTCGCTGGATGAGGCGCTGATGAACGGAGAGCTGGGCGCGAAGCAGATGGACTTCCCACTTGATGGAAGAATGGTCGGGCGCGGCGGCCCATTCGTTGAATGGATAGTCGGAGAACAGCGGCTGATGCGTGGGAGTGAGTTCGGCCGCATACAGCAGAGCAGACGCCGCGAGGAGAACCGCAAGTCGCGACGACCCCGGAAACTGCACCTGCGTGGAACTCATACGCACCGGATGTCAGATGATTATATCCGCATCCGGCAGTGATGGCGCAAGAAAAATTTCCCCTGGAAGTACTGGGTTTGGGACCTGAGATAAGAAGGCCGGCGGCGGTCTGCGAGGCCACCGCCGGACGAGGAATCAGCGGAAAAGCTGCGGCGCGAGATCGGTCAGATTCTGGCGCCAGAGCGGCCAGACGTGGGCCATATCCGGCACTTCTTCCTGGGTGAATTTGACGTTGCGGGCGGTGAGCCAATCCTTGAACTGGCGGTTGACACCGATAAGGCTGTCGGCTGTGCCGCAGACGATCCAGAGCAGTTTGATCTGCGAGTTGGCCTTCGAGGTGAGATTACCGAAATCCTGATCGATGATGGCGGCATTCACGGTCGGCGTACCGCCACGTCCGCCACGGCCGCCGCGTCCACCGGAAGCGCCCGCGGGAGGAGGCCCGGCCGGGGCTGCAGCGGGTCCGCGGGGCGCGCCTGCGCCCCGTCCGCCGTTATTGGCGCCGGGCCACATCACATAAGCGCCGCTGAAGGACCCGATGTACGCGAATTTATCGAGGTGATTCAGACCGGTGAAAGTGCTCTCCGCGCCACCCATGGAAAGACCGGCGATGGCGCGATGATCGCGGTCCTTCGCGACGTTGTATTCCTTCTCGACGCGCGGCATGACTTCGTTGAGAAGCGCGTCGGCGAAGTGGACGATCATGTCGGTGGGCCCCGCGCCGCCGCCCTGGTGGCCGTAGCCGAGCGGATTCACCATGATCATCGGTTTGGCTTTGCCTTCGGCGATCAGGTTATCGAGAATGATGTTGGCGTTGCCCTGGGTGAGCCAGGATTGCGC
>CAZPZE010000642.1:0-1524 GCA_964590625.1 uncultured Solibacteraceae bacterium | reverse complement strand
ACGCCCCGCAATGACGCTCACCGGCAAAGTCGCGCTGATAACAGGTTCCACGCGCGGCATTGGCTGGGCGACGGCGCGGGCGTTTGCGAAGGAAGGCTGCACGGTTCTGCTGAATGGCCGGTCGAGCCAGGAAGCGGTGGACAGCCGGGTGGCGGAGATCAAGTCCGAATTCGGCGTGCCCTGTATCGGGTTCTGTTCGGATGTCTCGGATCCGGCGGCGGTGAAGTCGATCTATTCCACGATCTTCAAAGAGTTCAAGCGGCTGGATGTTCTGGTGAATAATGCCGGCATTATGCAGGATTCGATGCTGGGGATGATTCCGGAAGCGCTGATCCGAAAATCGCTCGAGGTGAACGTGATGGGGCCGCTGCTGCATCTGCAGGAGGCAGCGCGGCTGATGGGGCGCAATCGCAGCGGGTCGATCATCAATCTGAGTTCGATCATTGGCGATAAAGGCAAAGAAGGTCAGGTTGTCTACAGCACCACGAAGGCGGCGATTCTCGGGATGACGCGGTCGGCCGCGAAGGACCTGGCGCCGAAGGGGATTCGGGTGAACGCAGTGACGCCGGGGCTGATCCGAACGGAACTGCTGAAGGATTTGCCGGAGCAGAAGCTGAACGAAGCCATTGCCGGAATCAAGATGGGCCGCGCGGGCGAGCCGGAGGATGTGGCCGGCGTGATTCTGTTTCTGGCGGGCGACGCTGCGTCGTACGTCACCGGGCAGGTGCTCGGCGTCGATGGCGGCATGATTCTCTGAGTGTGAAATGATTTTTGGGCTCGATCGCCATTCGTCCGCCAAAGCCGTTTATGAAGCGGCGGCGGACCGGTGGCTCAGCTACGCGGATCTGCGAGAGGGAGTGCGGGAACGCGGCGCGGAATTTGGCGGATCGGCGAGATCGCTGATTTTCCTGTTCTGCAAAAACGATCTGCGGTCGGTGGCGACGTATCTGGCTTCGTTCGAAGCGGGACATGCGGCGGCGCCGCTGGATGACGGGCTGGTGGCGGAGGCGAAAGCGGCGCTGATCGATTTGTATCGCCCCGAGTGGGTTTCGACCGCGGTGGATGTGCCGCATCCGGATTACGACCCGGTTGGTGAAACGCTGTGGCGGCGTCGTACGGCGGGCGATGCCGGGCTGTATCCCGACCTCGCGCTGTTGCTTTCGACTTCGGGGAGCACGGGGAGTCCGCGGTTTGTGCGGCTGACGCGCGGGAATGTGGAGGCGAATGCGGAATCGATCGCGCAGGTGCTCGGAATAGGGCCCGCGGACTGCGCGATCACGAGCCTGCCGATCCATTATTCCTACGGGCTTTCGGTGCTCAACACGCATCTGCTGCGGGGCGCGTCGATTGCGCTGACGGATCAGGGGCTGCTGGAACCCGGGTTCTGGGAAACGTTCCGGACGGCGGAGTGCACGTCATTCGCCGGGGTGCCGTATCTCTATCAGATTCTGCGGCGACTCGATCCGGCGCGTCTGAAGATTCCAACTCTCAATACGATGACGCAGGCCGGCGGACGGATGGATC
>CAZPZE010000641.1:0-1918 GCA_964590625.1 uncultured Solibacteraceae bacterium | reverse complement strand
GTGGTGAGTTCGGAGCGGCGCGGATTGTAGATCTTTTCGGCGGCGCCGAAGATGCCGTCTTCCATCCACGTGCCGCCGGAAATCACGGCGCGGAGACAGGTGAGCAGAGTGTTTGAATCCGATGTGCGCCGAACGATTCCTTTGGCACCCGCCTGCAGGAGCCGCAGCGCTTCGTTTTCGGTGACGGTGGAACCCCAGACAACAGTTGGCGGGAACTGGGAGTTGGCCGCGAGGGCGCGCAGAAGTTCCATCACTTCCATGAGACCGAACGTCTTATCGATGATGACGGCGTCAAAATTGCCGCCATTTTCGGTCTGACCCTGGAGCGCAGGCTGGAGCAGATCCAGATTCGGCACGGAACCGGCGAACCGGAGGTCCTCCGAGCTATCGATCAGCCACTTCATGCCTTCTACTGCTACAGGCTGGGTGTCACAAATCAGAACGTTTTTCCGCGTAGAATCCATCCGCTTGGTCCTCTTGCTTGTTCATCGGCCGGGCCGGCTCAGAACTTTAGTGGGAGCGAGCGGGGAATATCTCAGGAATTTGGGAGCGGACTACTGCGGGCCGCGCTACTTCACATTAATGGTGCCGCGGCAGGTTTTCGCGCCGCAGCAGCAGGGCACTTCCTCAATGTCTTTCCCGAAATGGTAATCGACGGTGAGCTCTTCGCCGCGGCGGATGGGGCGGCGGCTCATATAAAGGATGTGGCCGTTGCGGATCTCGGTGACGAGGTTGGGATCGCAGCAGTGGTTGATGAACTCGGCGCCGCTGCCGCCGACCGCGCCGTCGAGGGTCCAGTAGTTATCGAGGGTGAACAGATAGATCATCTTGTCCTGCGCGTCGCTGCGGCGGCGGGTCTCGCGGCGGCTGATGCGCTCGCCGGTGTACTCGATGACTTTGCGCCGGGCGGGAATATCTTCGCCGGCGTAAACGCCCCAGCGATGGATCTTCGAGGGGCGGACGACCAGTTTGAAACCGGCGTGCCGAGGATCGATGGTGGGTTTAGCGGATTTCTTCGCGGCCGGTGACTTTGCCGCCTTCACAGGCTTTCGCGATGCCATTTTTAAGTCATTGTAGCGGGCGGCCCTGGCCAGGACAATATGAAGGCGAAGATTCTGTTAAAAGGGATACCACCGGGGACGGGAAATCGGTTATCCTGTATCCCATATATGAAGCGCACCCTACTTTCAGTTGTAGTTGTTTGTGTCTTCGCGGCCCTGCTGGGCGCGCAGGACGATGCCGCCTATAAGACGGCGATGCAGGCCGTGAACAAATCGGCCGGCGGAAGAGGCGGCGGCGCGCTGGGCGCAGCCATCATGAATAAGGACGTGGCTGCCGCGGCCGCTGAGGCGAAGAAAGTCGAGAGTGGATTCGACACCATTCTGGCTTACTGGACCGCGAAGAAGGCCGACGACGCGATTGCGCTGGCGACCAAGGCGCGCGATGCGGCAAAGACCATTGCGGACGCGAAGGATTCAGATGCGCAGGCGGCTGCGCGGAGGGATCTGCAGAGCACGTGCAATCAGTGCCATATGGCGCATCGGGGCGGCACGCCTCCGGATTTCGAGATCAAGTAGTTATTTGTGAGGCGGGGTGCGGGCGATCAGAACCGCATCCCGCCGGTGCACATTACCACTTCGCCGGTCACGAAGTCGCTGAGCGGCGAGCAGAGGAAGAGCACGGCGCCGGCTGCTTCATCGGCCGTGCCGGCACGGCCCAGCGGAGAGGCGGCGATGATCTGATCGAGCACCGCCTGGCGAACTCCTGCCTGAATTTCCCTTCCCTTCACTTCAATCTTTGACGTTTCGGTCCACGGCTGCGTGAGACGTGTGTCGATCAGGCCGAAGCCGACTGCATTCACGTTAACGTTATAACGTCCCCATTCTTTGGCCAGCGTGCGGGTGAGTCCGATGACGGC
>CAZPZE010000640.1:0-5812 GCA_964590625.1 uncultured Solibacteraceae bacterium | reverse complement strand
CAAGGCCGGCATTTATCTGGAACACAACCTGAAGCTCCAGCCTTCGCAGCGGAACTACAACGGCGCTTTCAGCTTCGCCGCATCGAGCTCCATTCCGTTCCTGAATACGAACTCCGGCTACGCGAACGCGCTGCTCGGCGACGTCAACAGCTACAGCCAGTACAACATCACGACGACGTTCAACGTGAAGTACTGGAACGCCGAATGGTACGTCCAGGATAACTGGAAGGTCAGCCGCCGGCTCACGCTTGATCTCGGCCTGCGCTTCTATCACCAGACGCCGCAGATCGATCTCAATAACACGTTCGTCAACTTCAACACTTCGCTCTACAACAAGGCTTCGATCGCGCGCATCTACGTTCCGTACTGCGCGAACGGAGCCGCCTCCTGCACGGGCCCGAGTCTCGTGGCGCGCGATCCCGGGACCGGCGCAACGGTGGGCAGCGGCTTCATCGGCGACTATGTTCCGAACTCGGGCAATCCCGGAACCGGTCTGCAGACGCTCGGTGTGAATGGCGTCTCGCCCAACGCGTACACCCAGAACTGGGTCGCCCTCGGACCCCGTCTCGGCTTCGCGTATGACCTGATGGGCGACGGCAAGACCGCCATCCGCGGCGGATGGGGCATCTTCTACAACCGCCTCGATGGGAACCAGGTCTACGGCATGTCCGGGCAGGCCCCGTCCGCTTATCAGCAGTCGGTCAGCAACCTGACGCTCGCGGATATCGCCGCGCAGAACACCGGAAAACCGCCGAGCTTCACGTCTCTCTCGGTGGCGCCTCTCGCGCCGACCGGATGGGCCGTTGGTAAAGTCCCGTTCGACGCCGTGCAGAACGCCAGCATCGACGTGCAGCGCAACGTCGGCAAGAGCATGGTGGTGGATCTCGGCTACACGCTGAACTACGCGTACAACCAGGTCCTCAACTACAACATCAACTACATTCCGATCGGCGCCGGCTGGCCGTACAACAAGGCGGCTCTCGACCCGACCACGGCCGGTAACACCAGCAATTCGATTGGGCAGTGGCAGAACGGGATTCTGCTCCGCACAGTCTATCCCGGCTACAACGCGATCACGACCCGCAACTTCCTGGGTCACACAAACTACAACGCGATGACGCTGAGCCTCAATCGCCGTTACTCGCATGGCCTGCAGTGGGGCGCTGTCTACACCTACTCGAAGGGCCTCGGCACCACAGGATTCACGCCTGCCGTTCCGAACAACGAAGCCTGGAATTATGGGCGTCTCGGTTCCGACCGCCGCCACAACATCCAGATCAACTACACGTACGACATCCCCGATCTGGCGAAACACCTGGGCGTGAAGTACCTCGGTGCGGTGACGGATCACTGGTCGCTTTCGGGCATCACCTCTTACCAGAGTGGCGCCCCGTTCAACCCGAGTTGCAACCCGGCGGCAGGCAGCGCCAATATCACGGGCGGGTTTACCGGCACGCCAGATCTCGGTCAGCGCTGCAACGTCATCGGCGACCCGAACTCGAACATCGGCACCAACGGCAATGGCACGGTGTACTTCAACGCTGCTGCTTATGCATTGCCCGCTCTGCCGACCGGACCCAACAACTCCATCGTCGGACCTCCGGCAATCGGCAACATGGGAGGCGGCGCCGGCAGCCTCAACAATCCGCACGTGACGAACTTCGACGTGACCCTCACGAAGAACGTTCCTCTCGGCAGTGAAAAGCGGGTTCTGAAGTTCCAGGCACAGGCCTACAACGTTTTCAATCACACGGAAATCAGCGCCATTGGCAGCGGCATTCAGTTCAGCCTGCAGACCAATCAGGTGACCAATCCGCAGCTGCTCGGTTACGTTACGAACACGAGCGCGGCACGTGTAATGGCGTTCTCGATGCGTCTGCAGTTCTAGACCAGGAACGCTGTAAGGCTGGCTGTAAAAAGAAGGTCCGGGGCCCGGCGAACGGGTTCCGGACCTTTTTAGTCTGTGGGCTGAATCGTACCTGCCCCTTTGTAAATTTTTCTGTACGCACTTACTCGGCCATTTGTAATAGGGTGTAAACTGTTCGGTTGGCGTAAAATCAGCGCGGCATGAGCCTCGTGAGAACAAGGGAGTGTTTTGATGCAATTCACCAGACGCGATTTCGGAAGGGTGGCCCTGGCCACAGCCGCCGTTCCTGCCGGCTCGCTGTTCGCGGCGAAGCCCGACTCGAAATTTGACGGTGTTCAGATCGGCACCATCACCTACAGCTACCGCGACAGACCGGAACTCGCAAACGATGCGCACGAGCTGCTCAAGCTTGTTGTGGACAGCGGAATCAGCGCGATTGAGCTGATGCCCTCCGCGGCTGAGCGCTTCGCGGGCGCGCCGATCGCGCTTCCGGCCGGTGGCGGCGGAGCCCGCGGCGGAAGTGGACGCGGCGGCGCAGGACGAGCGGGCGCCGGTGGTGGCCGCGGCGCAAGCGGACGCGGCGGCGGTGGCGGCGCGCGCGCCATGTCGCCCGAACAGCAGGCGGCTGCCGAGAAGCTGAAGGCATGGCGTCTCTCGGCCCCGATGGACAAATTCAAGGAGTTCCGTAAGCTCTATAACGACGCGGGCGTCGAGATCTACTGCCACAAGCTCACGCCCACCATGAACATGGACGACCAGGAGTTCAACTACTTTTTCGAAGTGGGCAAAGCGCTTGGCGCGACACAGCTCAGCCTCGAGCTTCCCAATGCTCCGAGCGACTTCACCAAGCGCATGGGCGACACCGCGCTGAAGCATGGCATGGTGGCGGCCTATCACGCACACGAACAGGCGACCGAAACGGCGTGGGATGCGGTGCTCTCGCAGTCAAAGGGCAACGCGGTCAATCTCGACTGCGGCCACTACTACGCGGGCACGGGCAAGAGTCCGGTTCCCGCGATCATCAAGTATCATGAGCGCATTGCGAGCCTTCACCTGAAAGACCGCACGCCGACGACTCCGCAGGGACGCGGCGCGAACCTGCCGTGGGGTCAGGGCTCGACGCCGATCGTCGACATCCTCCAGACCCTGAAGAAGAATAAGTACAAATTCCCGGCGGCTATCGAGCTGGAATATCAGATTCCGGCCGGTTCCGATTCCGTGACCGAAGTGCGGAAATGCATGGAATACTGCAAGAAGGCGCTGGAATCCGCGTAATTCACAAACGCCGGTTTTGACCCCTGTTGCGCCGGCGGAACGCATTCGCCGGCGCAATTTATTTGGTAGTTAGTAAGTTCGAGGTAAGTGGAATGCAACGTCAGCACAAGGCAGTCCTCGCGGTACTGTTCGGAATCACCCTCATTGGCGGTACGCAACTGGTGGCGCAGGCGCCAGGCGGAGGCAGAGGAGGACGGGGCGGACGTGGCGCCACGGCGGCGGCCGGTCCGGCTCGCGGTGGCGGCGGTCTGGGGGCATATCCCTCGCGGCCGCCGGCCGATCCCGCGGTGAAGGCGCGCGGCAAAGCGACGTATGACGCGAACTGCGCGAGTTGCCATGCCGCGGACCTGCGCGGTGCGAGCGGCGGCATCAATCTGGTCCACAACCAGATGGTTCTCGATGATCAGCAGGGCGAACTGATCGGCAGGTTCCTCCAGAATCCGCACGCTAATGGCAAAGCGCCGAAGATGAACCTCACGGCGGATCAGGTGCACGACCTCGCAATCTTCATGCACACTTTCGAAAGCTACCGCACGATCGTGAAGCCGCCGGATATCAATGAGGCCATCCTGCAGGCCGGCAATGCGAAAGCCGGCGAAGCATACTTCAACCAGCACTGCGCGTCGTGCCATTCGGTGACGGGCGATCTCAAGGGCATTGGCTCGAAGTATTCCGAGGCGCGGAGCCTGCAAAACGCGATCGTATCGGGCGGAGGCGGCGGTGGACGCGGACGCGGGCGCGGCGGTACAGCGGCTGGACCCGCGGCTTCGCGGCGTACCGTGACCGCGACCGTCACCGAGGCCAACGGCAGGAAGCTCGAAGGCCGGCTCGAGTACTACGACGATTTCCTGATCACGATCGTCGACGCGGATGGCGTGACGCACACGATCAAACGCAATGGCGATGTTCCGAGGCTCGAGATTCACGATCCGATGAAGGCGCATCGCGATATGCTGCTGACGTTCAAAGACGCCGATATCCATAATCTGACTGCTTATCTGGTGACTGTAAAATGACATCCCTTCACCGCATTCTCATCAGCACAGCGCTTTGTATTCTGCCTTCGGCGGCGTTCGCGCAGGGACCGCTCAACCCGGCCGATCTGCTGAAGCCGCTCGGAAATGACTGGCCCAGCTATGCGGGCGACTACACCGGCCAGCGGCACAGCTCGCTCACGCAGATCAATCAGCAGACCGTGAAGAACCTGACCCTCGCGTGGACCGCGTCGGTATCGGCGGGACCGGGCGGCGGGATGATGATCGGTGGATTCGGCGGATTCGGCGGTCGTGGAGGCGGCGGCGCTCCGGCGCCCACAATCATCGGCGGCGAAGGACCGGATCCCGCGCCTGGAGAGGCGACGACCGCGCGTATCGCCGGGTCGATTCTCGAAGTGAACGGTGTGCTTTATCTCTCGGCTCCCGATAACGCATGGGCCGTGGATGCGCGCACCGGGCGCACGCTGTGGCATTACTTCTGGAAGACGAAGGGCGGCACGCACATCGGCAATCGCGGGCTTGGCATGTACGGCAACTGGCTCTACATGGAGACGCCGGACGATTATCTGGTTTCGCTCGATGCGCGCACAGGCAAAGAGCGCTGGCACAAAGTGATCTCGGACTTCAGCGAGCAGTACTTCTCGACTGCGGCGCCGCTCGTGATCGGCAACCACATCCTCGTTGGCACGGGCGATGATCTGGACGCGCCCGGTTATCTGCAATCGGTCGATCCGGAGACCGGCGATCTGCAGTGGAAGAAGTATCTGGTGCCAATGAAGGAAGGCGATCCGGGGCTGAGCAGTTGGCCAAGCCTCGATGCGGCGCAGCATGGCGGCGCGCAGCCGTGGATTCCGGGATCGTACGATCCCGAGACGCACCTCTACATCATCGGCACGGGCAATCCGACCCCCGCCTACACGCCGGGACGCGGCGAAGGCGACAACCTCTATACGTGCAGCCTGGTTGCGCTCGATGTCGATACGGGCAACATGAAGTGGTACTTCCAGACTTCGCCGCATGAGACACATGACTGGGATTCGACGCAGAGCCCGGTGCTCGTCAACGCGATGTTCAAGGGCCGGATGCGGAAGCTCGTGATGCAGGCGACGCGCAACGGCTACTTCTTCGTGCTCGACCGCGTGACCGGCGAGCACCTGGTGACGACGAAGTTCTCGGATGCGAACTGGGCGAAGGAAATCGACGCCGAAGGCCATCCGCGGCGCGATCCGATGAAGGACCCGATTGTGCCGGGAGCGCTGGTTTCGCCGACCAACGGCGGATCGACGAACTGGCCACCGCCGGCGTGGAGTCCGGAAGCGAATCTCTTCTTCGTGCGTGAGAACGACAGCTTTGCGGAGTATTATCTGACCGAGGCCGATCCGCGCGGCGCGATGGGTCTCGGCGGTAAGGAAGAAGACGGCGTCGGATCGGTCGGCAGCTATATCACGGCGATCGACTATCGCGACGGCAGCATCAAGTGGAAGCATGAAGTGCTCGGCGGAGGCGGCGGCGGATTGCTGACGACGGCGGGCAATCTGTTGTTCGCCGGCGCGAATGGCGGCATCACGGCGTTCGCACCGGCAACCGGCAAGCCGCTGTGGAACTCGCGCATCGGGGGTCTCGGCAATGCGCCGGAGACGTACATGCTCGACGGTCATCAGTATCTGCTGTGCCT
>CAZPZE010000639.1:0-6211 GCA_964590625.1 uncultured Solibacteraceae bacterium | reverse complement strand
CCTTCCGTACCGACTTCGCGCGCCACGCGCGTGACTTCCGCGGCGAACGAGCTGAGCTGGTCCACCATCGTGTTGATCGTGTTCTTGAGCCGAAGAATTTCGCCGCGCGCATCGACTGTGATGCGCGTCGAAAGGTCGCCCTTCGCCACGGCCGTTGTGACTTCGGCGATGTTACGCACCTGAGAAGTCAGGTTGCCGGCCATGCCGTTCACCGAGTCTGTCAGATCTTTCCAGACGCCTGCGACGCCCTTCACTTCCGCCTGTCCGCCCAGCCGTCCTTCCGTACCGACTTCGCGCGCCACGCGGGTGACTTCCGATGCGAACGAGCTCAACTGATCCACCATCGTGTTGATCGTGTTCTTGAGTTCCAGGATTTCGCCGCGCGCATCGACCGTGATTTTCGTGGTCAGGTCGCCGCGCGCCACGGCCGTGGTCACACCGGCGATGTTACGCACCTGATTGGTCAGGTTGCTCGCCATGTAGTTGACCGAGTCGGTCAGGTCTTTCCACGTGCCCGCCACGCCGCGCACTTCGGCCTGTCCGCCGAGTTTGCCTTCGGTGCCGACTTCGCGCGCCACGCGCGTTACTTCGGAGGCGAAGGAGTTCAACTGATCCACCATCGTGTTCACGACGCGCGCCGTGTGGAGGAATTCGCCGCGCAGGGGCCGGCCGTCGACTTCGAGTGACATCGACTGTGACAGATCGCCCTTAGCGACTGATCCGATGACGCGCGCCACCTCCGTGGAAGGCTGCACGAGATCGCCGATCAGGCTGTTGACGGAATCGAAACAGCGGGTCCAGTCGCCGCTCGTCGATCCGATCGACGCCCGGTGGGTGATTTTCCCTTCTTTCCCGACCGTCCGGCTGATCCGGTCGAACTCATTGACCATGCGCTGGTTCAGGTCCAGGATGTCGTTGAGAGTATCGGCAATCTTGCCGTCGATCCCCGTGAGATCTACTGGCATCCGGGCACGGAAGTTACCCTTACGAAAGGCAACCAGGGTCTTGAGCAGGATATTCGCTTCGCGCGTCCCCTGTTCGCGGCTGGTTGATTTACTTTTTGCCGCCTTGGTGCTTTTAGTGCCTGTGGCTGCCATATTGCCTCCGCGCGCGGATACACACCGCGTTCCAAACTACGTTAGATCCTGACTGGTATCAGGTGTTACAGGTTTATTTGTGACCCGGCACCCGTTCGCGAACCGTTGTATTTTTTCGAACGGCGTTCGCCTGCAATGCCTTCCGCGCGCCCGGGTTATTGCCTATACTCTTAATCGACCTCGCGGGCCGCGATCCCGGTTTCAGAGAAATGACAGGCAAAGTGGAAGTCGAAGATTTACAGGCAGCTCTCCGCGCGGAAATTCAGCAGCGTCTCGATACAGAAGAGCGCCTCCGCCGCCTGCAGGAAGAGTTTGACAACTTTATTCTCACCGCCGCGCACGATTTGCGCGAACCGCTGCGCAGCGTGACGGCCTACTGCGAACTGCTCGCTCGTAAAACCAGCGCAACCGCGGATCCGGAAGCCGACCAGTTCCGGCGCCACATCATCGAAGGGGCATCGAGAATTCAGGCGCTGATCAGCGGAATGGTGGACTGCGTCACGGCGTCTTCGGACAGCCGCTATCTTCTCCGCATCGATATGAACGATGTCTTCCGCGAAGCTGTGCAGCAGGCGGGAACGAATATTGAAATCACCCACGATCCTCTGCCTATGCTGCATGGCGATTCGGAGAAACTCGTCAAGGTTTTTCGCCACCTTCTGGATAATGCCCGGAAATACTGCGATCGCCCCGACTGTAAAGTGCGGATTTCGGCGACACGCGATGGCGCCGACTGGTTGTTCGATGTGAGCGACAACGGTCCGGGCATCGAGACGCAATACCGGCAGCGTGTTTTCGAGCCTTTCAAGCGCCTCCACGGCCGGCAGTATCCCGGCTGCGGACTCGGGCTGGCTTTTTGCAGCAAGGCGATCGAATCACACGGCGGCCGCATGTGGGTGGAAGCGGCGCCGGGCGGCGGCGCTTCGTTCCGGTTCACGCTGCCCGCCGAGCAGTAGTGTTATCGGCCGGCTTCGGCCCGGGTAAGCGGAGTTTCCGGCTGCAGCAGCCGCTGATATACGCTCTTCTCGCGGCGAATCGGGATGACCGGCGCGGCGGCGGTTGGAACACCCAGAATGCGCGAACGGCCCTCCACTCTCATTTTCTGCCAGTTGTATGCAAGTTCTTCGCCGCACTGCAGACACGCTACGTACGTTCGCTGGTGTGCTTCTCCATCCTGTGATGAATGAGTGGTTACCGTCATCGGAAACGTTGTGTGGGTGTGGAAGCAACCAAAGAAAAACGCATACAGGAATCGGAACATAGAGCCTCGATCCGGCGGAGCTCCGCCAGGCCTCTTGTGAGGGCTTGCTCGAACCGTTAATCACTGACGAACGTCGCGGATTGCACGGTAGCTTCCGCCCGGCTTCGTCTCTTCAGCGCCGCAAAACGGGCTGCCGAAGCCATCGAAGAGCACGGGAAGTACCAACAACGGAGCGCAGGGTTATACCCACGATCAGGAGGAGTATTGTTTCTTTCTAACTTTCGAGCCGAACTGTGATCGGTGTAACAGCCTTAAAGACAATCAGGCCGCGGGCATCCACGTGAACATTGGTGCCGCGGACTCTTGCTTCCGGCGAGTTTTCTTTCGGTCCGAGCAGGGTAAGCCGAGCGCCCGCGGAAAGCGAACCTTCGGTAGAGGCGATACGGTAGTGATGACCGCCGAAATCGGCGGAATCCAGCTGGAACGTCATCGTCACCTGGCCGTTTACGTTTCTCGTTTCGAGTAACTCGAACAAAACGTTCGCTCCCGCCGGAATCACGATTTTCCCGCCGGGACCCTTTATCTCGGCGTCCGCCGCTCCCACCGCCAGCGCTCCCACCGGGACGCAGCAGGAATCCAGAAAGCCGTCGCTTCGCACAGGAAACTCCGTGCCCACAGGCAAAGTGACTGACGGACCAGCTGTTCCGGTTTCCGCGGAGGGTGCTGCCGCCTGGTGGGGCGCCGAGGGCGATTTCGGAGCCACCGAGGAAGGTGTAACCATTTTGGAACTGTTGGCCGGAGCAGAGGACGGATTATCCGCCGGGGCGGTGTGCGCCTGCGGCGCTTCAAACCGAATATCGGAAAGCTCTTCGTTAAGGAAAGTGTGGGTGTCGCCGGCTGGCCCTGTCAGCGTGATCGAGTTCGGATCTTTGCGGACAACGGTCCCTGTGAAGTGGCTGCCATCCCGTTTAAAAGTCAGTGTCGCGACCTGTTGCGGAGCTTTATCGCCACACCCTGCGAGCCAGAGGCTCACGGCGATTATAGCCCCCGCAACGGAGCGGATCTTCGGGATAACCACCATAATATGATCGCAAATGGATGACGGGCTCCCCCAGCGCGCGCGGAAAAACCCTGCGCGATCGCCTTGTTCCGCTGGGGTTCCTCGCGCTGGTGATCGTCATCAGTATTACCGTCCGGATTCGGCTGCTCAACGTCCCGCTGGAGCGCGATGAAGGTGAACATGCCTACATGGCACAGACCCTGCTCGCGGGGTATGCGCCATGGCAACTTGCCTATAATCTGAAACTTCCGGGCACGGATGCGATGTACGCCCTGTGGATGGGGCTGTTTGGCCAGACTGCCGCCGCCATCCGGCTTGGTCTCCTTCTGACGAACCTCGCGACCGTGCTGCTGTTAACTATGATCGGGCGGCGGCTTTTTGGGACCGTTGCGGGGGCGGCAACCGGCGCGTCGTACGGAATTCTCTCCCTGGGGCAGGGGATCTTCGGGACCATCGCGCACTCCACGCAGTATGTTGCTTTTTTTGCTGTGCTTGCCACCTGGTTGCTGCTCAGGGCAGGCGAAAGCTGGCGTCGAATCTTCCTGACTGGGTTCGTTTATGGCTTAAGTTTACTGGCGAAGCAGCCCGGAATCTGCTTCGCCGGATTCGGTGCGGCAGTTCTCGCCTGGCGTGCGCGAGATCGCGACATTTCCGCGATGGTGAGCCGTTTGGCGATCTTCTTCACGGCGGTCGCGCTCCCCTGGCTGCTGGTTTGTCTGGTGGTGTGGAGAGGCGGGACATTCGGCCGCTTCTGGTTCTGGACTGTCACGCTCAGCCGCGCGTTCGCCGGCCAGTTCACGCTCGCCGCGCGCCTGGAATTTCTCCGGCAGAACATCGCGGCGGTCACGGGGACCGACGTCTTCCTCTGGATCCTGGCCGCTCTCGGTCTCGCGGCGGCCTGTTGGAATTCGCTGACGCGGCGCAGCGCGTTGTTTACCGGCGCGTTTCTGGTTTTTTCCTTCTGCTCCGTTGCGCTCGGCGGCGCTTTCACTCCACACTACTTCGTCACGATGCTGCCCGCTGTCGCGCTGTCGTGCGGCGCGTGGACCGTCTCGGCCGATCGCATCGTGTCGTCCGATGCCGCCCCCGCCGGCCGCCTGCATTCGCCGATTCCGCTGATCATTCTCGTCTGCGCCTGCGCTTACTCCGTCATCGCGCAGCGCGCTCCTTTTTTTCAGATGACGCCGTATGAATTTACGCGCAATACCTATGGCCTGAATCCGTTCCCGGAAGCCGTCCGTGTTGCCGATTACATCCGCACGCATTCCGAACCTGGTGCTCGCATTGCCGTTCTCGGTTCCGAAGCCGAGATTTATTTCTACTCGAAGCGCCAGGCGGCAACCGGATATCTGTTTACTTACGGCCTGATGGAGACGAATCGCTATGCGGAACAATGTCAGGACGAGATGATTAACGAAATCGAAGGAGCACGCCCGGAATTCCTGATCTTTGTCGCGATCCCGACTTCGTGGCTCAAAAAGCCCGAATCTTCCCACACGATCTTTGACTGGGTGACTGACTACACTCGCGAGCACTACGATCTGGCCGGTGTGGTCGAGATGGGCGATCAGTCGCGCTATGTGTGGGGCGCGGCGGCGAAGTATGAACCAGTGCGAGCATCGGATTACATTGCCGTTTATCAGCGCCGGTAGTCCTGAGATGAAAATGAGCGGCGAGCCAAATCGAGAGCGCTTCGGCTGGCGCGACGTTCCTGCTGCCGCGCTCATCTCGCTCGCCGCCATCGCGGCTTTCGCGAAGGTGTGGACTGCCGCGTTCCTGAACTTTGACGATACGGTTTATGTCCTCGAGAACCCGCATGTGCGCGCGGGGTTTACGGCGGCCAATCTCAGGTGGATTTTCCTCTCTTTCGATCCGGATAACTGGTTCCCGCTCACACGGCTTTCGCATCTGACCGACTATGCGCTGTTCGGCGCAGAGCCCGCCGGTCATCACGCCGTGAATCTGCTGATTCATGCCGCGGCGTCGGTTCTGCTTTATGGCTTCTTCCGGCGTGTGCTGCGGCGAGAAGACGGCGCACCCGCGCGGGGAATCGCGGCGTTCGTCGCGCTTCTTTTTGCGCTGCATCCGCTGCACGTGCAGTCGGTGGCCTGGATTTCCGAACGGAAAGACGTGCTCTGCGCGTTCTTCTGGTTTGCCGCGCTGTGGGTTTGGGCCGCGTGGGTGGAGAGGCCTTCGCGTGGCCGCTATGCCGCCGCGCTGGGTTTGTTCGCGCTCGGGCTGATGTCGAAGCCGATGATCGTTACGTTTCCGGTCACGCTGTTGCTGCTCGATCTCTGGCCGTTCCGCCGCCTCTCGCCCATGCGCCGCGCGATCACGGAAAAGCTTCCGTTCTTCGGGCTCTCCGCAGTCTGTGCCATCCTCACGTGGCTGGCGCAGCAATCGAGTGGCGCGATCCAGACGCTGGGGACTTACAGCGTGGCGCTGCGGATCGCGAACGCCCTGATCACGCCCTGGATTTACATCGGGAAGACGCTGTGGCCTGCGCGGCTCAGCGCCGTTTATGCCTGGCCGCTGTCCTTCCCTGTGTGGGAGCCGATCGCCGGCGCCGCGGCGCTCATTGTTGTGTGCAGCGCCGTCGTCGTTTTGAGGAAAAAGCGGCCGTGGCTGGCCGCCGGATGGTTCTGGTTCCTCTGCACGCTCGCGCCCGTGATCGGCATCATTCAGGTTGGCGAGCAGGTCCGGGCGGATCGCTATATGTATGTCCCGATGGTGGGGCTGGCGATCATGGCTGCGGGCGAGGCATTGCAGTTACGGAACCTGCAGACGCGCCGCGTCGCCGCCGCAATTGCGGCTATCGTCCTCGCGGCGTTCGGTCTCCGCACGTTCGTGGAA
>CAZPZE010000638.1:0-5853 GCA_964590625.1 uncultured Solibacteraceae bacterium | reverse complement strand
CTGGCGATACGCGAAGTACGCCAGGAACAGCCCGCCGAAGAACATGATTTCGGTGAGCAGGAACACCCACATCCCAATCGTCGAAGCATCCTTCTGCTGCTCCGGATTGGCGAAGTGGTGCTGCAGGGTCTCGTCCGCATGGTGATGCGGAACCGTCTGGCTAGCCAATGTGGACTACCTCCTGCACGGTCGAGTAATCGTAGGCTTCATGGGTAACCACAGGCGTAACCTCGAAGTTTTCGGGAATAGGCGGTGACTGGGTCTGCCATTCGAGACCGGTGGCGCCCCACGGATTGGCGGAGGCTTTCTCACCCTTCTTGAGCGACCAGGTCAGATAGACCGCCGGCAGGAGCAGGCCAAGGCCCAGCACCGACGCACCGGCGGAAGAGAGAACATTGAGAACCTGAAACTCGGGCGGATACGCATGGTAGCGGCGGGGCATACCCATGTAGCCGAGCAGGAACTGCGGTCCGAAGGTCAGGTTGAAGCCGGCGAACACGAGCACGGCCGAAACCTTGGACCAGACATCGGAGTACATGCGGCCGGTCATCTTGGGCCACCAGAAGTGCAGGCCGGAGAGATAGCCGAGGAGCGCGCCGCCGACCATCACGTAATGGAAGTGCGCGATAACGAAATAGGTGTCGGTGAGGTGGACGTCCATGCCGAGCGATGCCAGCACAACGCCGGTCAGACCGCCGATGGTGAACAGTCCGATGAAGCCGATGGCGTAGAGCATCGGGGTCTCCATCCGGACCTGTCCTTTGTACATCGTGGCCGCCCAGTTGAATACCTTGATGGCAGAGGGAATGGCGACGACGAAGCTGAGGACCGAGAATACGAGGCCGGCGTAGATCGACTGGCCGGCGACGAACAGGTGGTGACCCCAGACGAGGAAGCCGAAGACCGCGATCGCGATCGAGGAGAAGGCGATGAAGGTGTAGCCGAAGGGCTTCTTCGAAGAGAAGGTCGAGATGACTTCCGAGATCACCCCCATGGAGGGCAGAATCATGATGTAGACGGCCGGATGCGAGTAGAACCAGAACAGGTGCTGGAAGAGCACCGGGTCGCCGCCGTAGGCGGGATCGAAGAATCCGATATGGAGGCCGCGTTCGAGAACCAGCAGGAAGAGCGTCACGGCGATGACCGGCGTGCCGAGGATCATGATGGCGCTGGTCGCATAGTGCGCCCACACGAACAGCGGCAGGCGGAACCAGGTCATGCCCGGGGCGCGCATGCGGTGTACGGTGACGATGAAGTTCAGACCGGTCAGGATGGAGGAGAAGCCGTTGATGAAGATGCCGAGTCCGGCCGCCACCACATAGCCGTTTGAATAGGAGCTGCTGAAGGGCGTGTAGAACGTCCAGCCGGTATCAACGCCGCCGGTAATCAGGACGTACAGGGTAAAGACGCCGCCGAGCATGTAGATATACCAGCTCAGGAGGTTGATACGGGGGAATGCCAGGTCTTTGGCGCCGATCATCATCGGGAGGAAGAAGTTCCCGAGTGTTGCCGGGATGGACGGGATCAGGAAAAAGAACACCATGGTGATCCCGTGCATCGTGAAAACCTTGTTGTACGTGTTCGAATCGAACAGATCTCCCGCCGGCGTGGTGAGTTCCAGCCGGATCAGGCCAGCGAACAGCCCGCCGAGGGCGAAGAAGGCCGTGACGACGATCAGATACAGGATGGCGATCCGCTTATGATCTTTCGTCAGGAGCCAGCTTTTGAGGCCGGTCTCGGCGTTGATGTAGTTTCTTGGTTCTGCTACTAGAGGAGGCGCCGTAATCATTATTGTTTCCCTGTTGCCGCGGAAGGACGTGCGCCGGCCGCGGGCGCTTTGTACTCGGACTCGGGCAACGCCATTGGCCCGGTCTTCTGGATATCGGAGGGCTCTTTCGCCAGCGGGCGTTCAGAGACCACACCCATCGGATTTCCCATCGACTTGATGTATTCGATCAGTTTCAGCATACCTTCATCGCTGATGAGGCCCTTGAAGGTAGGCATGATGCGATCGTAGCCGGCGACAATTTTCGCCTGCGGGTAGAGGACCGACTCACGAATATAGGATTCGTCGGCACGAACCGAACTGCCATCGGAGAGGTCGACCCGCATGCCGTAGACGCCATGCAGATCGGGAGCGCGGCCATGCCCTTCGGGCATGTGGCAGTTGCCGCAGCCGAGCTGCCGGAACAGGCTTTCGCCGTCTTCGGCCATGGAGCCTTCACCGCTGCCCTGCGCGAGCCACTTGTTGTAGTCTTCCACGTTCATGACGTAGACCGTTCCGATCATGCCGGAGTGCTTGGTGCCGCAGTATTCGGCGCAGAACAGGTGATACTCGCCGACTTTGGTGGGCCGGAACCATTCGGTGGTGTAGCGGCCGGGCAGCACGTCCGTCTTGGTGCGGAAGGCCGGGACATAGAAGTCGTGGATCACGTCTTCCGAAGTCAGAGTGAGCCGGATATCGCGGTTCACCGGGATGTGAAGCTCATTGATTTCGCGCGCGCCTTCGAGGTGCTGGATTTTCCACATCCAGCGCTTGCCGGTGACGTAAATATTGAGAGCGTCTTTGGGCGGCCGCGATTCCTGGAACATGATGCTGGCGCCCCAGGCGAACATCACAAGCGAAAGGCCGAGCGGGATGACGCTCCAGGCGATTTCGAGAATCATGGCGCCGATGCCGTGGTCGTCGGTGTGATGAGCGACGTTGACACCGGGCCGTTTCCGGTACTTGACTGCGAAAAATATGATGAGGAACGCGACCAGCACCGAGAAAAAGGCGCTGACCACCACCATATAGCCGTAGAGGCCGTCAACCTGCGAGGCAAAGTTCGACGCCGACTCCGGAAAAAGCTGGAAACTCTTCGATTCCACAATCATCAGGCGGACTGCTTCCCTTTCTGCCGGCTCTCCCGCCGTAACATAATCACCACGAAGCCGCCCAGCGAAAGGGCGGTCGCGGCGCCCATAATCCGCACGAGGCCGAGGGCGAATGGAGTGTATTTTGCTGACTCGGGGTCGAAGTGGTAGCAGAACAGCAGGACCTGATCGACCACTGAGCCGATCCGGCCGTGCGATGCATCCACGAGACCGAGTCTGAGATCTTTGGGCGAATACTCGATGCCCATGAAATATTTGGAAAGCTTTCCTTCCGGTGTCGCCACATAGATCGCGCTGGCGTGCGCGAACTGGGCGGTGTGCGGATCCCAGATATAGGTGAATCCGACCGCCTCGGTAATGCTCTTGATGCTGGCGAGCGAGCCGGTGAGGAAATGCCAGGCATCCGCGGTTTCCGGATGGCCGTAATCCTTGACGTAGGACGCCTTCTTGGCGGCAGCTTCCGCGGTTTTCTCACGGGCGTCAAAGCTGACGACCACAACATCGTAATCCTTGCCGGGCGTCATATCGAGCATGCGCGCGGCGCGAACCAGTCCATTGAGAACCTGGGTGCAGAGCATGGGGCACTCGTAGTAGACGAGCGCCAGCACCACGGGACGCTGGCCGGTGAAATACTGGCCGAGCTTCACCTGGTTGCCGTGATCGTCCGTAAAAACGGTATCGAGCGGCAACTGGCTGTTGAGCTTCTGCGCGATATTGACCCTGCTCAGCGGGGTGGGCCGGTCCTGACCACGCATGTTCAGCAGATCCATGGTGGGCTGGTCATGCGGTTTGGTGAAGGCAGGTTCCGACGCATCCCAGCTCGTGGCGTGCAGCATCCCTGTCGAGAGCGCGCCTGCGGCTGCGAGAGCGAAAACCGAAATGGAACGGGACAGCTTCATTACTTTACTTCTCTTACTGCGAGATCTTCTCCAGCGTTCGGCCGCCGCTCGCGTCGGACGGCATCATGCGATAGCCGTCATTCGTGCCGCCCGCGGGGGTGACCTTGACGGTGATGCCCTTGCCGGCGGCGGCGTCAGCGGCCACCATATCAATCGCCTGATCGATCGGAATACGGGCGATACCCTTTGTCTGATCGACCCATCCATAGCTCGAAAGCAGCATGTTTTCGTCGTCATGCATGGCCTGGAGCTCACGCTTCGGATCCGCCTGGAGGCGTGGGCCTTCGGGGAGTTCCTGCTTTTGCGACATCATCGCGGGCGGGTTCGCCGGATTGACCTTGTCTTCGCGGTGAGCGAACCAGACGAACAGAGCGTACATGGCAACCGTGGTCGCCATGAAGGCGACGAGCAGACCGATGCCGAAACCGGTGATCTGGACAATATTGATGTCCTTCCGCTCGAAGGAAACCTGCGGATTATCGCCGGGATGCTTGTGTTCGCCGCGATCGTGCCGGCCGTATTCGCCGTGCTGGTCGGGCGGACCGCCGTGGGGCTTAATGGGATTTGCCATGGTTCAGAGCCTTTTGAAGGTCCGGAGCTCCCGCGGGAAGCAGGGGCCCGGTCGTCAGATTCCGGAAGAACAGGGCGAGCCAGAGACCGCCGAAACCGATGGGAGCGAGAACGTCGAACACCGACATCGTGAAGTGAATATCTTCGAGGCGCTTCGCGAAGTTCGGCTCGACCAGCGAGAAAACGTCGACCGCGTGCACGATGACCATATAGATGGCCACTGCCGCGATGGTGCGAATGTTCTTCTTGATGGGCTGCCAGAGCAGCAGCAGGAAGGGAAGGCAGAAGTGGCCAATCAGGATGATCAGGCCGACCCAGCCCCAGCCGCCATTCCAGCGCTTGATGTACCAGATGATTTCTTCCGGCAGGTTGCCGGACCAGGTGATCAGCAACTGCGAGAACTGCAGATACGCCCACAGCATGGTGACAGCGAGCAACAGCTTGCCGAGATCGTGGAGGTGCTTTTTTGTGAGCGCGTGACTGAACGGCTCGAACTGCGCGAGCACCGCGAGAGTAGCCACGATGATGGCGAGCGCGCTGAAGCACCAGCCGATGATGCACATGAAGCCGTAGACCGTGGAGTACCAGTGGGGTTCGAGGACCATCAGGTAATCGATCGAGCACCAGGTCATCAGCAGGAAGAAGATCGGCACGCCGGGGGCGCTCAGCTTTTCGAGCTTCGCGGAAAATTCGGTGGACTTCGTTTCGGCTTCGCGGCGTGACCACTGGGTCAGCAGATAAGTGAGACCGAGGAGGAAGAGCGAGTAAATGACCCAGCGGATCCACATGAACGGCATGTTCAGGTAGAGGCTTTTGCTCTGAATCATGGCGTCAGCCTGGCCAGCCTTCGTGGTCCACCAGTAAATGCTTTCGTGACCGAGCAGGAGCGGGAGAAAGCCGAGGACAAAGAGATAGAGTGTTTTCGCGCCCGCCTCGAGCGGCTTGCGGATCATGATGCCCCAGGCGCCACCGGTGAGGTATTGGGTCATGAGCAGGAGCAGGCAGCCGGCTCCGGCTCCGAACCACATCCAGAAGCCGACGAGATAGGAACGCAGGAACTGTTCGGCGCCCGCGGTAAAGAAGCCGACAACCAGAAGCGCCAGGCCAACGAGGCCAGCGAAGGATGCGATGTGCTGGCGCCGGCGCAGGGTATCGATCAGCGCCGGGGCGGTTTCGTAACTATGTTCCGTCGTCGTCATTTTTTCTCTGGCTGCGTGTTGCTGTTATAGACACCGGCTCCGAACGAGCCCGGCACGCCCGCCGGGGTCGCCGGCTGGGCCGGGAAGTTGGTGAAGTCGCGATCCGGGGGCGCCATCGGCTCGGCCTGCATGGCGTTCTTCATTTCCGGGCTCATGGTCGCGCCGGACTGCGGCAGGCGATTGCGGGCTTCGGCCGGAAGATCGTTCACGCTGGCGTCCTCGGAAAGCTGCAGGGCGCGGATATAAGCGACGATGGCCCAGCGGTCGCGCACCTGAATCTGCTGCGCGTAGTTGAGCATGGCGCCGTA
>CAZPZE010000637.1:0-2057 GCA_964590625.1 uncultured Solibacteraceae bacterium | reverse complement strand
GGGGTCGTTTAACGCGGCGAGTCCGGCGGGGCAGTATCTGGTGAGCCTGGGGGTGTCGCCGAAAGATTTCAATTCATATGGCGCGCGGCGCGGGAATCATGAAGTGATGGTGCGCGGGACGCTGGCGAATGTGCGGCTGCGAAATCAGATGGCGCCCGGGACCGAGGGCGGCTACACAGTGCATCGGCCGGATGGCGAGCAGATGTTCATTTATGATGCATCGGTGAAGTATCAGCAGGAAGGTGTGCCGCTGCTGATCGTGGCGGGCAAAGAGTATGGGTCGGGATCGTCGCGCGACTGGGCGGCGAAGGGCGTGATGCTGCTGGGAGTGAAGGCGGTGATCGCGGAGAGTTTCGAGCGGATCCATCGGACGAACCTGGTCGGGATGGGTGTGCTGCCGCTGCAGTTCGCGCCGGGTGAGAATGCGGCGTCGCTGGGGCTGACCGGCAAGGAAGTTTATGAGATCACCGGCGTGCGTGAGGGCGTGGAGAATGGCGCGCGCGTGAAGGTGAAGGCGGGGAGTATTGAGTTCGAGGCGATTCCGCGGGTGGATACGCCGCAGGAAGCGGAGTATTTCCGGAATGGCGGAATTCTGCCGTATGTGTTGAGGCAGTTGGCGGCGAAAGCGTAACGAAAGGATTTTTTTGCATGCTTTCGTTACGCGAGTCTTAGGGAAAGGATGACGTGATATCCTTTCGTTGTGGAGTTTGTAACGAAAGGATCGCGGGTCGTTGGGCGGTACGTCGAGACGGCGTATGGCGCGGAGGTCGTCCGCGCCTATGTTCCGCCTCCACTGCCTCCTGAGCCGGCGCTCGCGCTGAGCGGGCTGCAGCAGCTTCTCGAGGAGGCGAGCCGGGCAGTCGGGCGGCTGGACGGTTTGACGGCCGCATTTCCGGATCTGGCGCTCTATATTTACTCCTGGGTTCGGAAGGACGCAGTGCTCTCGTCTCAGATTGAGGGGACGCAGTCGTCGATTTCCGATTTGCTGCTGTTCGAGAACGGCGATGCGCCCGGCGTGCCGGTGCATGATGTGCAGGACGTGTCGAATTACGTGGCGGCGATGAGCCACGGATTGAAGCGCATGCGTGACGGGTTTCCGCTTTCGCTTCGGCTGATCCGAGAGATGCATGAGGTGCTGCTTTCGCGGGGGCGCGGAGCGAATCAGAAACCGGGCGAGTTTCGCAGGAGGCAGAACTGGATTGGGGGAAGCCGTCCGGGGAATGCCGCGTACGTTCCGCCTCCGCCGGAACTGGTGGAGGAGTGCATGGGGCGGCTCGAGGTTTTTCTGCATGAAGAGCGGCGCGATTTGCCGGTGCTGGTTCAGGCGGCGCTGGCGCATGTGCAGTTCGAATCGATTCATCCGTTCCTCGATGGCAACGGGAGGATTGGACGCCTGCTGATCACGCTGCTGCTTTGTGCGCGCGGTGTCATGACGGAACCAATTCTCTATCTAAGCCTGTATTTCAAGCAGCATCGGGCTGCGTATTACAGCCTGCTGGATCGCGTGCGCACGCATGGCGATTGGGAGGCGTGGCTCGATTTCTTTCTCGTGGGAGTGCGCGACACGGCGAATGAAGCGGCGGGAGCGGCGCGGCGGATGATGGCGCTGTTTGCCGATCACCGGGGGAAGATCGAAACCCTGGGACGTCCGGCGGCTTCCGCGCTGCTCGTTTATCGCTACATGCAGAAGACGCCGATTCTTTCGATCGTGCATGCGGCACCGAAGATTGGGGTATCGGCGCCGACGGCGGCGAAGTCGCTCGAACATCTGCGGCAACTCGGAATCGTACGCGAGATGACGGGGAAGCAGCGGCACCGGCTGTTTGTGTATGAGCCGTATCTCGCGATTCTGAACGAAGGAACGGAACCGATTCGATGAATGAAGGCAGACCGAGCCGGACGGCGCAGCGGGTGGCGGTGCGGCGGGCGGCGCATCAGTTGATTGATCGTCCGCTGGTGTTTGAGGATCCGTTTGCGATGCGGATCATTGGGGCGGATGCGGCGGCGGCGACTGAGGCGAAGGCGGAGGGGAAGGTTTCCTCCGCCTTTCGTGCGTT
>CAZPZE010000636.1:0-1774 GCA_964590625.1 uncultured Solibacteraceae bacterium | reverse complement strand
AGCACTTCATTCGAAGTCGCCGCGCCCCGCACAATTTCGAGCAGCCGCATCACATTCGCCGGGCTGAAGAAATGAAGCCCGACCACCGATTCCGGCCGCTTCGTCACCGACGCAATTTCATCGATGTTCAGCGTCGACGTGTTCGTCCCCAGCACACAATCCGGTTTGGCAATCGCATCGATCTCACCGAAGATCTTCTTCTTGATCGCCATGTTCTCGAACGCGGCTTCGATGATGACGTCGGCGTTCTCGAAACCTGTGTAGTCAATCTGCGGATGAATCCGCGCCATCCGTTCCGCCACACCCTCCGGCGTGAAGCGGCCGCGAGTGACCGAAATATCGTAGTTCCGCCGGATCGTCTCCATCCCGCGATCGACCGCCGTCTGCTCCACGTCGCGCAGCAGAACCTCAAGACCGGCATTCGCGCAGGCCATCGCGATCCCGCCGCCCATCGTCCCCGCGCCGATAATCGCCACCCGCGCGATCGGCCGCACCGCGGTGTCTTTCGTAATCCCAGGAACTTTTGTAACGCCGCGTTCCGCAAAAAAAGCGTGGATCAGCGCGCGCGCCTGATCGGACGCCACGCACTCCGCGAACAACTCGCGCTCGCGGCGGCAGCCATCCGCGAACGGCAGCGCCACCGCCGCTTCAATCGCCTCCACCGCCTTCAGAGGAGCCAGCGCCCCGCGCCGCACTTTCGCCGCCAGCGCACGGCCCGCCTCATAGAACGCCGCATTTCCCTCCGGCGTCCCCAGCTTTTCCTTTCGATCGCGCGTGCGCACGGGCGCCCGGTCCGCCACGCTCTTCGCGAACGCCAGCGCCTCTTCGAGCAGATCGCCATCCACCACCGCGTCCACTACGCCGGACGCCAGCGCGTCGCCGGACTTCACCGGTTTCCCGGTGACGCACATCTCGATCGCCTTCTCCACGCCCGCCAGCCGCGGCAATCGCTGCGTTCCTTCGGCTCCGGGAATGATCCCGAGGTTCACCTCCGGCTGTCCCACCACTCCATCGCGCGCGCAGATACGGTAATGCCCGGCCATCGCGACTTCGAGCCCGCCGCCCAGGGTCGTCCCGTGCAGCGCCATCACAACGGGCTTCGCGGAATCCTCAATCGCCGCGAGCAATCCGTGCAGCGCCGGCAGCTTCGCGGGCTGCCCCCAGGCCGCAAGTTCCAGCTCCCTGATATCCGCGCCCGCGATGAACGTGCGCCCCGCGCCGATCACCACAATCGCCTTCACATCGGCATCCGCGTTCGCCTGCGCGAACGCATCCTGCAGCCCTTCCGGCACGCCCGGACTCAGCGCGTTCACCGGCGGATTGTCAATCGTCACGACGGCCACGCCGTCGCGCTTCTCCACCCTCACCAGAGCATTCATGAATTTTTCGGATTCTTAAACGAAATCAGCGAACCGCCCGGAATACGCCGCACCCAGTCTTCCACCGTGTGCGACAGATTCTGCCGCGCCACCCGCGAATGCTCGCGCGCCAGGCTCTCTGCCCGCGCGCCTTCGTGGTTCGCAATCGCTTCCACGATCGACCGATGATGTTCCTGCGCCACTACCGAAAGCCGCGGCGAATGCTGCGATTCCGCGTGCCCGAACACCAGCGCGCTCGGCGCGGCGAACGGCAGCTTCACCACCTGCTCGATCGCCCGCATCAGCATCGGACTGCGCGCGAGCCGCCAGATCTCCGAATGGAACGCTTCATTCAGCTCGAGATATCGCGGAAACCCGCGGGCGTCGAGCGGCACCAGTTCGTCCAGTTGCCGCTG
>CAZPZE010000635.1:0-10188 GCA_964590625.1 uncultured Solibacteraceae bacterium | reverse complement strand
CTTCACGGTGAGCGCCGGCGCGATTTCGGCCGGCACCGGCGTGGCCACGGCCACCAGCAGCGCGGCGAACGGCGGCGTTTACAGCGTGGCAGGCGCGACCACTTACACAGGCGTCAACGAAACTCTCACGTTCCAGAGCGGTCAGGGCACGGTGAATGTTGCCCTGACGGCCTCTGACACCGTCTCTACCGCGCTGGCGAAAATCAACGCCCAGACAGCATCACTCGGAATTTATGCTGTGGCGAGCGCGGCGGGAACCGGCATCTCGTTCCAGAGCACGGGCAACTTCTCGGCCTCCACAACGGCGGCGAACGGCGCGTTCACCGCGTCCGGCTCTCAGACCACCACTCCGCCCAGCACAACAGCGACCGCGAACGGCAATGCCCTGGCGGCGCTCACGTCAATTAACGCGGCTATCATTCAGCTCGGTCAGGTGCAGGCGCGTATCGGCGCCGGTGAAAACCATCTGACGTACGCGATCAGCCTCGCCAATTCGCAGATCACGAATTTCAGCGCCGCTGAATCCGGCATCCGTGACGCCGATGTGGCGACGGCGGCCGCGAATCTGACCAAAGCTCAGGTTCTGCAGCAGGCATCGGTGGCGGCTCTCGCGCAGGCGAACTCCGCTCCGCAGGCCCTGCTGAAGCTTCTGCAGGGGTAATTAACTGACAGGAAGCGGGCCGGACAAAGTTCGGCCCGCTTTTCCGCAAAACGCAGCGCAGGAAACAAAGCGTCCACAGAATGTCCATCTCCTTCCAGACAAACTACGCATCCCTCGTAGCGCAGCACAATCTCACAGGCGCCGGAGGCGGCTCTCGCGCAGGCGCTTTTGAAGCTCCTGCAGTAGTTTGTGAAACGCGAGGTGGGCCGGGCGCAGGAGTTCGGCCCTCTCCTTGCAGAGCAAGTGGACTGAAGTCCTGATAAAAGTATGTCGTCGACACCCATTTCGTTCAATGGTTCGAGCACGTATGCCTCGTCTTTTCAGCAGGTCATACAGCGCGCGGTGGGTATTGCATCGCTGCCGATGCAGATCCTTCAGGGTGATGTCACAAGTTTGACGAGCCAGCAGCAGGCGACCTCTACGCTCGGCAGCGTCTTCCAGACACTGCAGAATGCGTTGACGGCACTCGGCACAACAAGCACGGGATCGCCGTCCGCTTCGGTTTCCGGAGGCGGCGTCACGGCGACCGCATCCACAGACGCGCTGCCGGGCACTTACTCGATTCAGGTGGATGATATCGGTTCCTCGACCGTTACGCTGAGCAGTGACACGCTTCCCACGGTCACGGATCCTTCGACGGACAACATCAGCACGGCTTCGAGTTTCACACTTACCGTAAACGGCGTCGACCACACGATCACGCCGGACGGCAGTTCGCTTTCGTCGCTCGTGACCGCGATCAACGCCGCAGGCGACGGCGTGCAGGCCACCATCATCAACGTCGGCAGCAGCGCGAGTCCGGATTACCGGCTCTCCGTGACCAGCTCAAATCTGGGGGCCGACACGATCCAGCTCAATGACGGGACGAATAATCTGCTCGATACCCTCTCCACGGGAACGGATGCGCTTTACAGGCTGAACGGCTCCGCGACGCAGATTCAAAGCACCTCGAGACAGATTACGCTCTCGCCCGGCCTGACGGTGAATCTGGTATCGCAGACGACTTCGCCTTCGACCGTTACCGTTTCCACGGATTTCAGCGGGCTGCAGAACGCGATTTCGAATTTCGTCAGCACGTTCAATTCAGCCGTGACGAGCGTGCAGAAGAACGAAGGCCAGAACGGCGGCGCGCTCGAGGGCAATAGTCTGATCTACACGCTGGTCAACGTCCTCAATAATCTGGCGCAGACTTCGAGTGGTTCGGGGGCGGTCACTTCGCTTGCTGATCTGGGGGTGACGCTGCAGCAGAACGGGCAGCTTGCGTTCGATCCGTCGGTATTTTCGGCCGCGAATACAACGGACATCCAGCAGTTTCTGGGCTCGACTACCACGGATGGCAGCTTCCTGCAGCAGACGAACGACGCGCTGAATACGGTCACGGACGTGAATGTCGGGCTGATCGCGAGCACCTTCAACGCGTTCCAGACGGAAATCACCAGCAAGAACAGCGAGATCGCGAACGATCAGCTTCGCATCGATCAGCTGCAGACGAATCTGCAGACGCAGCTCTCAAAGGCCGATGCGGCGATCGCGACGCTGGAATCGCAGAAGACCTACTTCGAGCAGCTGTTCACGGCGACCTACGGCACGAACGGAATCCAGGGAAAGAACAGTTAATGATCTCCACGCAGCTCAAAGCGCACGAGCGCAGGCTTCGCGATGCCATCGCGCGGCGCGAGTACGACGATCTGGAAAAGCTTCTTGCCGGCCTGCAGCAGGGGGCGGACGAGAACATCCACGACACGAATGATCCGGCCGCGCGCCGCGAAATCGCGCGCTGGATGCTTGCGACGATCGAATGGGCGCGTCTCATGGTGGCCACGCAGCGGCAGCGGTGGTCCGAAGAACTGGAAGCACTGCCCCGGGTCGACCGATTCCTTGCCGGCACCGCGGCACCTTCCTCCGACGTGTGTGTTGACCTCTGATAACACTCACTGTCAAAGTTGTGACACGTCACGCGATTGACGCTCATTCCCCTCGCTAACTCCTTTATTTCCATGCATTAACGCTGGTCCGGGACGTGCATTTTTCGGTGCGTCGTGATCAGCAATCTGACTAACAGCCTCCAGACTTTCATGGACATGCTCAGCATGCGGCAAAAGCTGGTTTCGTCCAACATCGCCAACGCGGATACGCCGGGGTACAAGACGCAGGACATCGATACGAAGACATCGTTCTTATCGATGCTGACCGGCGGTCTGGCCCAGCCGGCGGACGTGCAGGGTCTCACGGTGAAGAACGACGGGAACAACGTTGACCTGGATCGTGAAGCCCGGCTGCTTGCCGAAAACTCGATGAAGTTCAACATGGCTGCAACGCTGATGAAATCGCAGATCGCCGAAATGAGAGAGGCGATCAAGGAAGGTCCGGCATGAGTCTCTTCGGCAGTCTTTCGGTCAGCGCTTCCGGTATGTCGGCGCAGCGAATTCGCGCCGCGCTGCTGGTGGAAAATATCGCGAACTCGGAAACCACGCGCACCGCGGAAGGCGGTCCTTACCGCCGCAAGGATGCCGTGTTCTCGACGACACAGGTGGGATCGGAATTCGCTTCCGAGCTTGAATCGCAGCTGCAGGAAGGCGTGAAGGTGAGCTCGATCGCGGTGGATCAGCGCGAGCCGGACAAGACGTATTCGCCCGGCAGCCCGGATGCGGATGCCGACGGGTATGTTTATTCGCCGCGCGTGAATCCGGCTGAGGACATGGTGGATCTCACGACGGCGAACCGCAGCTATCAGGCGAACGTCGCGGCGATGTCCGCCGTGAAGGACATGATTTCGAAATCGATCGATCTGCTGCGTTAGAGGATATTCACTTGACCATTTCCGGAATCAATTCGATACCAATGCCGAACTCGCTGCCGTCGGCGGCGGGGAGCACGGGATCAGCCGCATTTTCGAACATTCTCTCGAACACGATCGACAATCTGCAGGGGCTGCAGAATCAGGCGGCGGATGCGGCCCAGAAATTCATGACGGGCGAGAACGACGAAATCCATGACATCGCACTGGCCGGCCAGCAGGCCGAGCTCTCTTTCGAACTTGGTCTCCAGGTACGCAACAAAGTGGTGAATGCGTACCAGGAAATCATGAAGATGCAGCTGTAACGGACCGGCGCGATGGAGCAAGTCAAAAATCTGGTCAATGACCTGACGATGGTGCAGCGGATCTCCGTGGGGATCGCGGTGCTGCTGACGGCCGGCACGATTGCGGCGGTGGTTCACTACCGCACGGAAAGCGATTTCCGCGCGCTCTATACGGGCATGGCTCCGGAAGACGCGGCGCCGGTGGTGCAGAAGCTGCGGGAATCCGGCGTGGATTACCGGCTGGCGGATAATGGCGCATCGGTGCTGGTTCCTTCCGAGCATCTCGCCGATTCACGGCTGACGCTGGCGTCGGCGGGCCTGCCGAAATCGGGCCGCATCGGCTTCGAACTCTTCGACAAAACCAATTTCGGCGCCTCGGAACTGGTGGAGCACGTCAACTATCAGCGCGCGCTCGAAGGCGAACTGGAACGTTCGGTGATGAGCATGGAAGGCGTGGTGCAGGCGCGCGTGCATCTCACGTTCCCGCGCGAATCGGTGTTTCTCGATCAGCAGGAAGCGGCGAAAGCCAGCGTGATGGTGCGGCTGCGGCCAGGCACGCATCTTTCCGCGCAGAATGTGACGGCGCTTTGTAACCTCGCGGCCAGCGCGGTGGAAGGACTCTCGCCCGATGCGGTCGCGGTCATCGACATGGACGGGAATCTGCTGAGCCATCCCAAGCGCTCCGGCCAGACCGGTGACGCGGGCGTTACGACGGAAGCGCTCGAAGTGCGGCAGTCCATCGAGCGCGATCTGGTGGCGAAGATCAATGCGACTCTCGAACCGCTTCTCGGCGCCGATCAGTTCCGCGCCGGCGCGTCGGTCGATTGCGATCTGACGAGCGGCGAGCAGGAAGAAGAAACGTATAACCCGGATCAATCCGTGATGGTGAGCTCGCAGAAGAGCGAGGACGACAACGAGCGCGGCACGACGGCCGCGGGCGGCGTCCCCGGCACCGCAGCGAATCTTCCGCAGACGAAGACCGCGTCGAGCGGGGGCGGGAGTTCGCACCGGACGGAGAACGTCACGTATCAGACCAGCCGAATCGTGCGGCATACTCGCATTCCGCAGGGCGTGGTGCGCAAGATGTCGCTCTCGGTGCTGGTGGGTCAGCCCTTCAAGTGGGAAGGCAGCGGGAAGTCGCGCCATCAGGTGGTGGTGCCGCCGTCGCAGGACACGCTGCAGAAGATTCACGATCTGGTGGCGGGCGTCACCGGACTCGATCCGAATCGCGGCGACCAGCTCATCGTGGAAACGCTGCCGTTTGAAACGAACGTCATAGCGGATACGATGCAGCAGGCGATGCCCGTCATGCCCACCGGCAAGAGCACCAACGACAACCTGCCGCCGTGGCTCGAAAAGATCAACCAGTATCGCAATCTCGTATTCATGGCCGTCGGCGGCCTGATCGCGCTCTCCGTGTTGCTGAAGCTGATCGTGCGCTACATGCCGAGGCGCGGCAGCGCACCGGTGGAACGCCGCGCGCCTTCGATCGAGCGCATGAATGAAGAGCTCGAAGAGCTGGCCCAGCGGCACGCGATGAATCGCGAAACGCCGCCGCCGGTAGCAGGCGCCGCCGTGGGCGACAAAGTCGTGCTCGGTACAGGCGCACAGCCGCTGCTCGCGGAAGTGAACGCCGAGACGGCCGAGCGCATCCGCATCCTCGCCCAGAAGGATCCGGCCGCGAGCGCGAACGTGATCCGCATGTGGCTTTCGAATCAGAAAGCCTGACGAACAGAATCTATGAGTACCGCCGCCCTCGCACTTGATTTATCCGGAGCCCGCAAGGCCGCCATGTTCCTGATGGGAATTGGCGACCAGCTCAGCGTGGATATTATCCGGCAGCTTGCACCCGATGAAATCCGCCGCATCAACGGCGAGATCTCCGCACTGGACGCAGTGCCGCCGGAACAGATGCTTTCCGTTTTCAAGGAATTCGAATCGATGTCCGCATCCAGCCGCTTCTTTGCGAAGGGCGGACCGGAGAGCGCGCGGCGGCTGATCGAACAGGCGGTCGGCACGGAAAAGACGAAGCTGCTGCTCGATGGCGAGACGCAGAAGGAAGAGATCGAGCCGGTGGGGCCAGAAGGTCCTTTCCACGACGTCGATCCGCAGGAACTGGCGAAGGTGCTGCGTGAAGAGAATCCACAGACGCTCGCGCTGATTCTGGCGAATCTGGCGCCGGCGCAGGCGGGGCCGCTGATGGCGTCACTGCCGGCGGAAGTGCGGCCGCAGGTGGCGCTGCGCATCGCGATGATGGATCGCATCTCGCCCGATGTTTTCAATCGCATCGCGCAGGCGATTCGGGCGCGGCTGAAAGCTTCGCGGCAGATCACGCGCTCGAACGGCGACAAGGCTCTGGCGGCGATTCTGAATCATGTGGAAAGCGATCTCGCGGAGAATCTGCTGACCACGCTCGAAACGGAAAATCAGTCGACTGTCGCCGCGGTGCGCGGGTTCATGTTTGTTTTTGAAGACATCATCGACATCGACAAAGAAGGCATCAAAGTGCTGCTGGCGCGCGTGGATCGCAAGGCGCTGACGCTGGCGCTCAAAGGCACCAGCGACAAGATCAAACAGCATTTCACGCAGTGCATGTCATCGCGCAGCTCGGAAATGCTGCTGGAAGATATGGAGGCCCTTGGTCCGGTTCGCCTGCGCGACGTCGCGGGGGCGCAGCAGCAGATCGTCGGTACCATTCGCCAGCTCGAGAAGGAAGGCGCGATCGCTACTTCGCGAGGCGGAGGTGGCGATGAATATGTTGTGTAAGGTCCTCGACTCCGAGGATCTGGAAGTATCGGCAGCGCCGTGGCGAAAGAAAGCCGCGGGCGCGCCGCCACCACCAAAACTGCGAAATCTCAGCCCCGGCGCGCGCGGCGAGAATGCGCAGCTGCGCGAGCGCGTGGATGAGCTGACGCGCGAACTCGAGATCAAGACCAAAGAAGCCTTCGAGCAGGGATTTCGCGCGGGCGATGGCGCGGCCCGCAATGCGATGGAAGGTCAGATGCGTTCGGCCCTGCAGGGGCTTGCGGCGACGGTCGCGGAAGTTTCGGCGACGCGGCCGGAAACCATCCGGCGCGCCGAAGCGGACACCGTGCGGCTGGCGATCGAAATTGCGCGGCGTGTGCTGCATCGCGAGCTTTCGCTCGATCCTTCGGCGCTCGAAGCACTGATCAAAGCGGCCATCGCGAAATTGCAGACTCAGGAAATCTATAAGGTGCGAGTGCATCCCGACCAGCAGCAGTTGATGCGGAAGTGCCTGGAACAATCGGGCCGCGGATCGGCTGTCGAAGTTCTGAGCGACCCCGGGCAGCCGCGCGGCAGCGTTTCGTTTGAAATCGCGCGCGGGACGCTCGATGCGTCCGTGGATACGCAGCTTCGCGAAATCGAAAACGGCCTGGTGGATCAACTGGAGCGCAGGGCATGAGCGCGCCGGCTGCCGCATTTTCGCTGGATCGTTACTTCGATCAGCTCGGCCGTTCGAGCCTGTTGCCCTGGACGGGCGAGATTGTGGAAGTGGTCGGGCTGCTGCTCGCTTCGCGCGGACCAGCCGTCGCTGTGGGCGATTTCTGCGAAGTCATCACGTCTTCAGGACGCCGCGTGCGGACGCAGGTCATTGGTTTCCGCAATGGCAACGTGCTCTCGATGCCACTGGAAGAGATAGACGGTATCCAGCTGCATGATCCGATCATTGCGCGCGAAGGCGAATCGAGCGTTGCGGTGGGGCCGGATCTCATTGGGCGGGTGATCGATGGCTTCGGAACACCGATCGATCACAAGCCTGCGATTCGCCCGATGGCGCATTATCCCCTGTATCAGAGCCCCGGCAGTCCCATGGATCGCGAGCACATCACGCAGCCGATTTCGACCGGTATACGCGCGATCGACACGCTGATGCCCTGCGGCAAGGGCCAGAGAATGGGTCTGTTCGGCGGCAGCGGCGTCGGCAAGAGCACGCTGCTGGGCGCGATGGCGCGGCACAATTCGGCCGACGTCACGGTGATTGCACTGATCGGCGAACGCAACCGCGAGGTGCGGGCGTTTCTCGAACACGAACTCGGGCCGGACGGCAGCAAGCGTTCGGTGGTTGTCTGCGCGACGTCGGATCGTCCCGCGCCGCTGCGCGTGCGCGCGACGTTCGTGGCGCTTGCGGTCGCGGAGTACTTCCGCGATCAGGGCGCGAATGTGCTGCTGATCATGGATTCGGTCACGCGTCTGGCGATGGCGCAGCGCGAGATCGGACTGGCGGCGGGAGAACCGCCCAGCCAGAAGGGCTACACGCCTTCGGTTTTCAATCTGCTGCCCAAGGTGCTGGAGCGCGCGGGGAATTTCCGGGGCGGTTCGATCACCGGCTTCTTCACGGTTCTGGTGGAAGGCGACGATTTCAACGAACCGATCTGCGACTCGGTGCGATCAATTCTGGATGGCCACATCATCCTGTCGCGCAAGCTGGCTGCGCAGGGGCATTATCCGGCGATCGACGTCCTGAATTCCATCAGCCGCCTTGGACCGAAGCTGGCCTCGCCGGAACACGCGGCGGCCGCGCGCAAGGTTCGCGCGTCGCTCGCGGCGTACGAGGAGTCGCGGGATCTGATCGAACTCGGCGCTTATGTCAACGGCACGAATCCGGTGCTCGATTCGGCGATCCGGTCACGCGACGAGATCACGAACTTCCTTCGGCAGGATACGAGTACCGGCTGCTCGATCGAGGAAAGCGTCGGCGGCCTGATTCAGGTTGCCGAGAAGATCTAACGCGCGATGGGTCCTTTCCGTTTTCGTCTGGCGAGGGTGATGGACTGGTACGAAAAACAGTCCCATCTGGAGGCGGAGAAGCTGCGCCTGTGCGCCGAACAGGTGGTTCGGACGCAGATGGAAATCGAGCAGCATAAGAAGGATGTCCTGACGCACCAGATGGAACTTCTGGCGAAGCCAAATCCCGATCCGCATGAACTGGCCGCGCTTGGGCCGTTCCAGCAGGGCGCTAAGAAAAAGGAACGCCTGCTGGTGCGAAAGCTGAAAAAGAGCGAAGAGGCGACCGAACAGCAGCGGGAGATCAGCCAGGCGGCCCAGCGCCGGCTGAGGCTGATCGAAAAGCTGCGGGATCGCCGGCTGGCCGAGCACACCTACCTTTTCGACCGGGAACTGGAGGAAATAGCCTCCGAGGCCTATCTCGCCCGGTATGCCAGGGCGCTTCAAGACCAGTAAAACCCCCTATAACGTAATATTCAGTACGCTTAAACGCACAATTGCTCCCCTGTACCATTACCCATTGCTGTTCTCAAAGGTTAACGAATTGCAGTAACATTGTGTAGTGTTTCGGCGACTAGCAGCCGCGATAAGGGAACTCGACCTCCGGTCTTCGGAGCGCCACGACCTTACTATGGAGCTGCGCTTCTCCTACCGGTTCGGCGGAATGACTTACGTCGGCACGGGCCGGACGCGGAACCTCGGCGGGGAGACGGTCTGTTTTGAAACCGATCAGCGAATCCTGAAGAAGGGCGAGATCGAGCTGCGGATCGCCTGGCCTTTCCGGCTGCATGATATCTGCCCGCTCGAGCTGGTGGTGAACGGAACGCTGATCCGCACGGATGACAATGTTGCTGTTATCCGCATGCGCCGCTATGAGTTCCAGACGCTGGGCGAAAGATCGTTCAATCCGCTGGCCAGCTGCGGCGTGACGTGCGATCTGGCTGCGTAAGGCAGCGCGGCCCGCATCGGAACCAGATCCATCCACGGCTTTCCCGCTTCCTTCGTGCTCACCGTGCAGCGGTCATTGGCTGACCAGCCTTCCACCGTCACCGTACCGGCATGCCGCTTGACGATGTAGACTTCCCGTGCGCCAAATTCCTCAATGAGACCCAGACGCGTCCAGCCGTCCTGATTCAGGACGCGGAGCTGGCCTGTGCGATCGAGAACGATCGCGGTGGGGCCGGAATTCGCGCCTGGCGCTGAGGCCACTTCGAGGATCGATTCAGCGCGGCGGAATAATTGGCTCACACCCTCCGTATCGGCGGGAGGGCCCGGATTTCCTGGGAAAGTTGGGCTGGGTCAGAGACCCCAGCGCCTGGCGCTTTCCGGTTGCGCAGGGCTGAAAAGACTGGGAGGTGGCTGCGCCCCCCTTGCAGTGGACGTCCGCTTCACCGGATCGGGTTCTGCGTGACGTTTGTGGTGGGTTTCGGCTTCGTGCTCGAGAGCCTCAATCATGCGGTTGAGTCGAGCCCACTCCTCACCAATAAATGAAATGGCGCCGCGTAGAGACATATCGAAATTTCATCTTGTACCAGGAATTCTGCAGGGTAAATATAACTGAGGAGAACGGTGTACCAGGGACGCTATCGCGGGATGAAACCGCGGTTCCATACAGGCGGTTAGCGGCGGGTTAGGTCAACAACGCGTATCCCACCGGCGTATTCCAGGGAACAAAGGTGCCCTGTTTGCAGCGCCGGAAA
>CAZPZE010000634.1:0-3046 GCA_964590625.1 uncultured Solibacteraceae bacterium | reverse complement strand
GATCGATGATGGGCGGGCTCGGCGTGACTACATTCACGGTTCAGTAGTTACGGTGCAGGTGCAGGTAGCGCCTGACTGCCGGAGAGCTGTTTCAGATACGCAATGATGTCGGCGCGCCTGGCGTCGTCATCCAGCCGGAATGACATTTCATTGCCCGGAACGACGCGCTCGGTGTCGGTCAGCCAGCGGTCCAGCGTCGCCTCGTCCCAGATGATTGACGCGGCCTTGAGCGCATCCGAATAGCTGAACTCTGTGCTCTTAGCGGCTCGCCGCCCGTAAACATCGCGAAGCGGCGGGCCCACCTTCGCGCGGTCGAGCGCATGGCATCCCGTGCAGGTGCTCTCGAACGCAGCGCGACCTCGGTTTGGATCGCCCGTCGCTGCGACTGCGCCGAGCGCGCACAATGCGAGCAGAAGCCCTGTTACGATCTTCATTTCTTAACCCAGGTTCGTATCAGTGACCGCCAGGTCCTGCGAACCGGCGACAAAATTCACGCTCCGAATGCCGAGCACCTGACGTAGCTTTTCCGCCGGCACCTTCATCGGCCCCGGTGCAGCAGCGCTTCCCGGCGCCGGTTGCGGAAACGCTGTCGACATAGCCGAATAGAACGTCACCTTCCCCTCGACCTTCTGCAGCGTCTGATGGATGTGCCCGTTCAGAACCGTGACGGATCCGAACCGCTTGAGGAGATCGAGCGCCTGAACGCTGTCCTTCGTCGCCCAGCCCCAATCCGGGTAGACCGCCCATAGCGGGATGTGCGCAAAGACCACGACAGGCGTGCTCGCCTGCAGCCCGCTCACGTCCTTTTTCAGCCACGCGAGCTGCTCATCTCCGATCGCGCCGAGACCTTCGAGCTGAGCCGAGTTATTGAGGCCGATGAAATGAACGCCTTTGTGGTCGAAGCTCTGCCAGCCGCGCCCCATGCTCCCCTTGCCGAACCGCTCCAGGTATTGCCTTCCGTCGTCGCCGATCAGGTCATGTTCGCCAGGCACGAAGAAGACTTGTTTTTGCCGTAAACCCCGAAGGAGCTGATCCAGCGTGTCGAACTCCTGCGCCTTCGCCAGATGCGTGAGATCCCCCGTGTGCAGAATCAACTCGGGTTCACGGTCCAGGGCGTTGATCCTGTCAATGGCCGCTTGGAACGTTCCGGTGACATCCGGATTCGCCGCCTTATCGAACCCGATATGGCTGTCGCTGATCTGAACAAAGGAAAAACCCTCCTGGCTCTTCGCGGGCGCGCCGAGTAGTCGCGAGGTTGGCACCCCTCCCGCGAAACTCCACACCAGGCCCGCGCCTGCCCACTGCATGCACTTCAGAAACCCGCGTCTGTCAATATCTGGCTGTTTGTTCATGAATTGACCTTTCGATCCAGTGGACACGCGCGCGGCCAGAAAAATTCCCTCACAGATTTTCGGGAATAAATCAACCTGGAATGGTGCCTGTACAATCAGGGAACAATTGGACACAAGGAGCAGATATTTTGAGCTCACCGTCTGGCCGCATATGCGGTCGGCGTATAACCTCGCCCGCTGGCTGGTCCGCAATGGCGACGACGCGGAAGACATCGTTCAGGAGGCATTCCTGAAGGCATTCAAAGCCCTCGATAGCTACCGCGGCGGAGATGCCAGGGTCTGGATGCTCGCGATCGTCCGTAATACGGCGATGAATTTCGTCCGAAAGCGCAAGCCGGATGCTGCCGTCGATATCGAGCAAATCGAACCGGCCGACCGCTCGCCCAATCCTGAGGAGGGCCTCCTCGAACAAAGCCGGCGCGAGCGCGTTCGCCTCGCAATCTCGCGGCTGGAGCCGGAGTTCAGAGAGACGCTGGTGCTCCGCGAAATCGAGGGCCTCTCCTATAAAGAAATCGCAGCGATTCTGGATATCCCGCCTGGTACCGTGATGTCGCGCCTGTCGCGCGCACGCCAGCGGTTGCTGATGGAACTCGCTCCCGCAAAGGAGGTTCGTCATGAATTGCCGTGACGCCGAACCGCTCCTGCACACCCGGCTCGACAACGAACTCGACGTCGCGAGCGCGATGACTTTCGATCTCCACCTTTCGGAATGCCGGGCCTGCGCCGCGCAATATGCCGCACTTCAGAATCTGCGGGAGGAGATCGCCGCGGCACAGCCGGCATACGCCCTTCCGCCGGCGCTCGAACGAAAGCTCGCGTCGCGGTTCACATCCGGTGAAACATGGTTCGCACGCCTCTGGAACACTCCCTGGCAACGTGGCGCCGCTTTCGTTGGCGCGGCGGCATGCATTGCGCTTCTCGTTCTTGTTCTCCCGGCGATGTGGACCGGCGGAAACAATCCAATCGCCGCGGAGATTCTCGACGCACATCTCCGCGCCCTGCAGCCCGGCCACTTATTCGACGTGCAGAGCTCGGATCAGCACACTGTCAAACCGTGGTTTCAGGGCAAAACGGATTTCTCGCCGCCTGTTCCCGATCTGACCAATGACGGGTTTGTGCTGGTGGGCGGGCGTCTTGACGTCATTCACCAGCAGCCCGCGGCCGCAATCATCTATAAACGCAGGCAGCATGTCGTCAGCCTTTATGTGATTCCGTCGGCTGATGCCGATGCCGCGCCTGCCCTTCAGGATCTGAGCGGCTATCATCTGCTCCACTGGACGCACAACAAAATGAGCTACTGGGCTGTATCCGACGTGGCTTCAGCCGACCTTCGCGATTTCGGAAGCCTCATCGATCAGGCGGGCGGAGTCAGCCGTCAGCGTTGATCACTGCGGCGATTTGGGCTGCGGCTGCTTCTGGCGTTTTACATTCAGATCGCGGGACACCATCAGCTTGAACGTCAGCCTGTCCGCTCCGCCGGTATAGCCGACGCCAACGCCTGCTTCGATATCCACGATCTTTGAGCTGTGATCGAAGACGGCCCAGACTTCGTGGAACTGGTCGCTCGTCGGAACGAAGTCGTGGAGCGGGCCGAAGCCGGAATATTCCTCCGCTGCAACAGCCCATCGGTCATTGATGTTGTATGCCACGCGCGTGGACGGATTGAACTCCAGATTCCTGACTCCGCCCGTATA
>CAZPZE010000633.1:0-5748 GCA_964590625.1 uncultured Solibacteraceae bacterium | reverse complement strand
ATTCGCTATGCGCCGGACGTGAGTCTGGATGAAGTGCGCGCGCTGGCGTCGTGGATGACGTGGAAATGCGCGGTGGTCAACATTCCGTTCGGCGGGGCGAAGGGCGGCGTGATTTGCAATCCGGCGATGCTGTCCGACGGCGAACTGGAGCGGATCACGCGGCGGTACACGGCGGAGATTCTGGATATCATCGGGCCGGATCGCGATGTGCCGGCGCCGGACGTGAATACGAATGATCGCGTGATGGCGTGGATCATGGACACGTATTCGATGCACATCCGGCATGCGACGACGGCGGTGGTGACGGGCAAGCCGATGGAGCTGGGGGGATCGCGCGGGCGCGCGGAAGCGACAGGGCGCGGGTGCATGATCGTGACGCTCGAGGCGCTGAAGAAGTTCGGGATGCGTCCGGAAGACACCCGCGTGGTGATTCAGGGATTCGGCAATGTCGGTGGGATGGCGGCCCGGCTGATGGCGGCGCGCGGGTTCCGGATCGTGAGCATTGTGGAGTATTACGGCGCGGTGCACAACGCGAACGGGCTGGATATTCCGGCGCTGATGAATCACCGGAAAGAGACGGGATCGATTCTGAATTTTCCCGGCGGGGAAAACATGGACAAGGAACAGGCGTTCTATCTGGAATGCGATGTTCTGATTCCGGCGGCGACGGAGAACGTGATTACGTCGGCGAACGCGGATAAACTGCGGTGCAGGATTTTGTGCGAAGGCGCGAACGGGCCGACGACGCCGCTGGCGGATGAAATTCTGGCGAAGAACAAGGTGTTCGTGATTCCCGATATTCTGGCGAATGCCGGGGGCGTGACGGTTTCGTACTTCGAGTGGGTGCAGGACCGGCAGGGCTTCTTCTGGAACGAAGATCTGGTGAATACGCGGCTGGAAGAGATTATGGTGAATAGCTTTCAGGCCGTGACGGAGTATGGGGAGAAGCACCAGGTGGATAACCGGACGGCGGCTTATATGCTGGCGCTCGATCGGGTGGCGAGTGCGATGAAGCTGCGTGGGATTTACGCGTGATGCTGAATCAGACGGGGCGCGGCTGCATGGCGCGGGAGCGAAATTCGCCGCCGATTTCCTGAAGGGCTACGCGTTCGCCTGCCACGCGGAGCAGGCGTTCGATCGGTTCAAAATACGGTTCGCTGCTCAGTTTGAAGGTCTGGTGATGTACCGGGAGGATGAGATTCGCCCCGGCGTCGCCGGCCATCTGGAAGGCCTGTTCCGGAGTGCAGTGGGCGTGGATCCAGGGGTCGTAGGCGCCGATCGGCATGATCGCAAGGTCGAATTCCTTTGACGAACGCAGGTCTCTGAACGACGTCGTGTAAGCTGTGTCGCCGCCGAACAGGACGCGATGGCGTCCGACCTCGATCACGTAACCGTTGTATCCGCGGTGGACGTCGGTGTGGGTTCGGGCTCCCCAGTGCCTGACTTCGAACGCGCGAATCGAGGCTGAGGCCACACGCGCCGTTTCATTCCATTTCAGCTCGTGTACCTTCTGGTAGTGCTTCGCCCGCAGGAGATCGCTGGTGGCCGCGGCGGTGACGACGGTGGTTCCGCGATGCTCCAGCGCGCGCAGGCTGGGGAGGTCGAAATGATCCATGTGGGCGTGCGAGAGCAGGATCAGGTCGGGAGGCGGAAGGTTTTCCGGCAAAATCGCGGGAGCGACGAGGCGCTTCATGCCGATTGTCACGGGTCCCAGACCAACGCCGATCCTTGTGCTGAAGACGGGATCGGTCAGGATGGTAAAGCCATCGATTCGGAGGAGAACGGTGCTGTGCCCGATCCAGGCGGCGTGGATACCGTCGTCATTCCAGGAGGAAAAATCGGGTTTCCGGGGCGCAGGCTGAACGGCACGAGCGCGGTCTTCGGACATTCTTCGCCACAGGAGCGGCCCTGCTTTGCGGGCAAATCCCGCCAGCGCGCCCAGGTCACTGATTTTCGGCATCCAATCTATTAGACGCAAAGCGGGCGCGCGGGGTTCAGCAAAGGCTTAAGTGAAAATTAACGCCGGATGAAAACCGTATACCGGTTTTGCTTCGCTCCGTCTCCCGAACAAGGAGGCTGGAGAGATGAAATCAAAACTGCTCGCTTTGGCATTATTCGCCGGGAGTTCGGTGTTTGGCGCGGTCCGCATCGGGGTGGCGGTTGGCGCGCCGCCGCCACCGCCGCGGGTGCACTTCGTTCGCCCGGTTGCGCCGGGTCCGAATTTCGTGTGGATCAACGGGTATTACGAGGTGGTGGGGAATCGGTACCAATGGCGTGCGGGATATTGGGCGCCGCGGCCGCATCCACGCGCGGTGTGGATAGCGCCGCGATATCGCGGGCATCGTTATTATCCGGGTTACTGGCGGTAGCGGCTACTGGACGTCGCCGCCGAGACCGGCGTATTCGTCCTTGACGGCAATCACTTTGTTGTTGGCGAGGGTCACGAAGGTGATCTTGCCGGGTGGCTTGCCGAACTGCATCCACTCGGTGTCGAGGCCGTCTTTCGTCGTCTCGCGGCCGTGATGCTCGGATTGTCCGAGGATCATTTTCACCTGATCGCGCGTCATGCCGACCGTGACGCGCTTATCGGCGATCGCCTTTTTCATCTCCGGCGAAATGGCGTCGGTGTAAAGCGTGGCCGCGGAGTGGAGATCGAAATCCATGATCGGCGAGAGCATCTTCTTGATCTGAGCCGAAGTGAGGTTCTCCATCGGCTTGCCGAAATCAATCGCGATGTAGGTGCCGAAAGTCGGGGAGCCGGAGGTGGGCATCATGCCGCCATCCATCCCGGGATCGCCGACCGGCGCCCCTCCAATGCCCCCCTGGATGTGGTCATACCACTTACGGCCGCTGGTGAGGCCGCCGTTGATATCGAAGAGCAGCTTGTCGCCCTGGAAGGTGATTTTGGTGATCTGGATCTTGTCGCCGGGTTTGGCGGCCGGGCCGAGCTGGCGATAGGCTTCCTGCCAGTACTTCGCGTTGAAGGTGCCATCGGCAAAAAACACCAGGGGCTTCTTCGATTTCGCGAGCGGCACTTTCATGGTGGCGTATTCGGACATGAGGCCGCGCAGCAGCTCGATCTTTTCGTCGTCAGTGAGTTTGTCGCTGGGCCCGATGACAGCTGCGTGGGCGGCAGCGGAAAACAGCAGAGTCAGGATGGCGGCGCAGACGGTTGCGACTCCGCCACCAGGTAAGCGGCGCCTGGCGTGACCGGCACCTTCCAGATTGCGGCCAACAGCAGCACGACGATCACGGAGGTGACGCCGCTCGCCTCCGGTCCGTAATTCCCGCCACTCCAGAAAACACCCGCGTTCCATACCACCTCGTATGCGGTCACCTTTATTGTAAGACCGCTGAGGCCCACCCCGAGGAACGGCAGGATCGTGTTCCAGGCAAAGTGGATGCCGGCGGGCAGCCAAAGATCGCGTGACCGCAGCACGGCGGCTGCAAACACGATTCCAAAACCCACGGTGTTGACAGTGCTGAGCGGGGTCGCGTAATCATTGCGCGCGTGGAGCAAACCGAACAGGGCGGAGGTGCAGAGAATGGCCGCCCAGCGGCCATATCCGCGCATGAGGTACTGCAGGGAAAAGCCGCGGAAGGCGATTTCTTCGCCGAGAGATCCGCAGAAAAGCAGGATGGGGGTGAAGAGGGCGCCGCCGAAGGAAATATCGGGATTGGGCGAACGCTGGAAGTGTGCGAATCCCAGCGCGACGGCGGGCAGGACGGAGAGTGAAGCGGCGACGAGACCCAGGCAAATGCCGGTGAGGAAGTTGCGGAAGGTGCCGTTGACCCAGGCGAGTCCGATATCGCCGAGGCGGCGGGTTTCGAAGATGGCCATCGCAAGCGCCGCTGAGACCGCGGCGGCGACGAGCGGCGGAACAGTGAGGGCGATCATGCGGCCGCCCAGAGCTTCGCCGATGGGAACCAGGAAATAGAGCAGGACGCGATAGAGGATGAAGCAGGTGACGGCGCCGAGGAGTGGGCGCAGCGGGTCGCGTCCGCGCTCTTCGCTCACTTCGGTCTGGCCCCGTTGGTGGTGATCTGCACGCCGCGGGGGGCGACCGCGGTGTCGAGGACGTCCGCGCCTTCGGCCCTCAGCGCGGCGGCGACCTTCGCCTTCGCGCCGGGCTCAACGAGAAAAACGACGCAGCCACCGCCGCCTGCGCCACACACTTTGGCGCTGACACCGCCGGCCTTGCGGGCCGCGGTCACGAGGCGGTCGATGAATGGCGTGGTGATGCTCGGGATGTTCCTGCGGCGATAGCTCCACTCTTCGCGCATGAGGCGGCCGGCGCGGTCCCAGTCGTTCGCTTCGAGCGCCTGGTGCATCAGGTTCGCGATGGCGGCGATGCGGTCGAAGTTGCGGTGGATCGCACGGTTGCCGTCGATGTGGCCCTTCATGACTTCCCAGTTGTTGATGCCGGAATTGCGCGGCGCGCCTGTGTATACGAGTACGAAGCGCTGGTTGAGTTCGTTCGCCTCAACGGGGAGCGGCTTGCGGACAATGCCCGCGGGCGTGAGGGCGATGGACGAAACGCCACCATACATGGCGGGATAGTAATCCTGCGCGCCGGTGGGGACGCGGATGACCTGGGCTTCGACGTTCTGGGCGATCTCGCGGATCTTTTCGAGCTTGTGGCCCGCGCCGGTCAGGCGGTTGAGGGCGGTCGCGGTGGAGATCATGAGGGCGGATGAGCCGGAAATGCCAGCGCCGGCGGGCGCTTCGGAGAAGCATTCCATGACAAAGCCGGTATCGGGCGCGAAGTGCCGGATCAGGCGCGCGAGGATGGGGAGCTGGTAGCGCGTTGCGGCTTTCAGGTGGGCGAGAGATTCGAAAGTTTCGCTGGTGTTCTGGTCTTTGGAACGAAGGACGATCTTCGGGCTTCTGTGCGTGGTGATGGCGCAGCCGGTGTAGCGGTTGACCGCGAAGTTAACGGTGACCGGGCTCTCGTGGAAGAGATAGAGCGGCCAGATGTCCAGCGTTGCGCCCGCTAGATCAACGCGGCAGGGCGCTTTGGAAGAGATGTGCATGAGCGTTCGACCGAACATATCACGACTGGGACACTATCCTGAAACATGGCGCCCGTGAGCCCACGCATCCAACGGATTTCATTGATCTGCCTGCTGGCAGCGCTGGCGGCGATCTATGCGATCGCCTGGTTTTCGCCCGCGATCGGTCTCGAATACCGCGAGGGGGCGAACCTGATGCAGGCGGTTACGGGCCATGTGGAGACGAATCCGCCGCTGTTTCCGTGGCTGCTCGGAATGCTCGCGTCTGTATCGCGCCAGCCGCAGTGGCTGCGGCTGCTGCCGCTGCTCTGCGCGGCGGGATGGCTGGGGCTGACGTGGCGGCTGCTGGCGAAGATGGGGGCATCGCCGCTGTGCTGCCAGGCGATGATTGCGATCGCCGCGGCGTCTCCGGCGGTGGAACATCTGGCCACTGGGCTGTATCCGGAAATGCTGTTCGGGTTTCTGGCGATGGCGTGTCTGATTGCGCTGCTCGACGAACGGCCGATCCTTTCGGGTATTGCGGCTGGACTTGCGACTATCACGATGACGTCCGGCGCGGTGCTGATCGTGGCATGCCTGTTGACGCTGGTGACCTACCGGCGGCTGCGGGCGGCGGTGATGTTTCTGGTGCCCGCGATGCTTTTCGCATCGCCGTGGCTGGGGTGGTGGATGGCGCATGGCGGGGTGCCGGGCAAGGAGCTCGATCTCAGCGAATGGAGCGTGCTGCTGTGGAAG
>CAZPZE010000632.1:0-4935 GCA_964590625.1 uncultured Solibacteraceae bacterium | reverse complement strand
CGGACACATCGTCAACATCAGCTCGCTCGGCGCCCTGAAACCCTGGGAAGATCACGCCCACTACTGCGCCTCCAAAGCCGGAGTCGTCATGCTGACGAAGTGCCTGGCCAAAGCCTGGTCGCCGAAGATCGCCGTCAACACCGTCGCCCCCGGCGTCATTCCCTTCGACAAAATCGACGACCGTATCGAACGCTTCATCGCCGCCACCCCCGCAAAGCGCGCCGGCACCGGCGGCGAAATCGCCGAAGCGGTCCTCTTCTTCCTCAGGAGCACCAACTTCATCACCGGCCAATTAATCGCCGTCGACGGCGGATTGAGCCTGAAGTAGAAGCAGCAGTCTTCGCCCCTGGCATAACCGCGGGCTACGGCCCAGCGGCGAGCCGCTGACTGCGTGTGATCGCGCATTTGATCTTTCCTCGTGCACGGATAGACCAACACCGCGATCCGCCGGTCCCGTTACGAACGAAATCCGCCTTCCCCCTGCAATCTGCAGGCTTTCCGAACAGGAACCCACCAGCCGCGAAGGAGTCGCGCCACAAAACCCGACGATCACGATTGGAATGGCGCATCTCTTGCCGCAAATCGAAGTGGACAGGATCTGCCTATGCGCACGCGAAGACGATCTTCGGCGTCACGATCCGTAAGGATATTGCCCTTGATCTTTCTTGTCCCCATGATCCTCGCGCAGCAACCCGCCATTGAGGAGACTGGGGAGGAGGACTCGCAGCCTGCAAACTTCCGGCCTTCGTACTTCGCTCCCTCCTGGCTGGTCACACCGCAGGAGCTGATGCATCGCATTCCCCGGTCGGCCGTGTCGGAAATGAATAAGGCGGAGAAAGCCAATCGCGAGCACAAGGCTGACGAAGAGATCGCTCATCTCAAAAAGGCCGTCGCCCTCGACCCCGATCTTGTCTGGGCGCGAAGCCATCTGGCATCCTGCCTGATCCCGAGTGATACTCAGACGGCGATTGCTCATTTAGAGGAGGCGATTAAAGTTGACCCGCGTCAACCTGTCCTCTTCCATAACCTCGCCGTCGCTTATCTGTACGATAACCAGCTGGACGCGGCCGAAGCCGCCGCCCGGCGGGCCCGCGCACTGGGCCTGAAAGATCTCCGCTCGCGCGTCCTCCTCGGCTGGATTCTGCTGGAGCGAAGGCAGTACACCATCGAGACGCTCACTCTCGTTCAATCCGGCGGCGAGCAGCACTCCGTTGCGTACCTCATCGCCGCGCGCGTTCTCATCGAGCAGGGCAATCTTTCGGATGCGGTTCGCAATCTTCGGAGCTATCTATCCAGCGGAGACACCACATTCCTTCCAGTGGCGGAAGAGTGGCTGAACTTTAGTCTTTCCACCGCGCGTAAATTGATGGAGAATCCGGATTGAAATCTCTTGCCACCCAGCCAGCCCTTCGCACGGACCCTGAATCTCAGTTCGGCTTCGTGAACCGCGCGTCCTCAACCGGCGCATTCGCTTTCGCGTCCGAAATCTTCATCGTGTCGTACGCATCCCACGTCTGCCGCGTGATCTGATACGGAATCTTCACGTCGCCAGCCGGCCGGTAATCCGAATAATCGAACTGCTCCCGCAGCGCTCCCAGCGGCGTGCGCGTCATGACCACGCGCCGAACCAGCAGCCCGGATTCCGAATCGAAAAAGAACTGTTCCATCACAATCCCCGCACGCCCCATCACCGAGATCGCGCTCTTCCCATTGATCGGGAACGGACGTCCCGAAGCCTGAAGCGTCGGATACCGCGTACTCAACTGAGATATTCTTCCGAGATCGTTCAGCCGAAGAGTCTGATCGAGAAGAAAGCCGGCGAGATCGGCCGTCTTGCCGTCAGCCTGCATCCACCCCGCCGATCCATCGAAAGCAAGAACCGTCGCACCGGGTTTCGTCTCCTCGGTCTCCCGGAACTTGTTTCCTTTTTCCTCGATCGTGAAGGCAACCGTCTGTCCCGCGCGATTCGTCAGCGTCCCCGTTCTCGTCAGCGACTGAACTTTATCCACCGCCGCGCGCCCGCCGATCGCATCGAAGTATTTGTTCAGAACCGCGTCAACCGCGGGCGGCGGAGTCTGCGCCCCACGCCCGCCGCGGCCGCCGAATCCACCGCCAGGTCCGCGCCCGGGCCCGCCGGCCGGCGCCGCATTCATCTGAGCAACCTGCTCCGGCGTCGTCATCTCCGCCATCGGCAACCCCACCGGCCGCTGCCGCCCCGCATGGCACGTGGCGCATTCCACCTGCAGCCCGTAATTGCTCGCATTGATTCCCAGCACCATCTTCATCATGTTGCGCGCGGTCTGCTTGGTGCGCCTGTCATCTTTCTCATAAGAGAACTGGCCGGACGCTTCCTGTACATGACATCCCGAGCAAGGCTGCCCCACCGCCGCCGACACATAGCGCATGGTCGTCTCAATCTCGTCAGCCGGAACGTTCGTGAGCACCTGAATATTTTTATATTTCTCGGGTGCGAGCGGACCGGTGGGAGCCGCGGGCGTCTGCCCGCCCCGCCCCTGCTGAGGCTGCGCCATCATCCATGCAGGCGCCGTGAACAGAGCCGCGAATGTCACGGCCGACGCGATCATCGTCCGGCTGAACTTGATTTGCATAAGTTAGAGCCTTCAGAATAACGCCAATCGGCCTGCAAAACCTGAAAAATCGCTTAAAAACCGCCGCCCAGGACCGCTACTCCCGGCCCCTCGCAACCCGCGGCAGCGTAAAGAAAAAAGTAGAACCGTTCCCCGGCGTCGACTCCGCCCACATTCGCCCTCCGTGCGACTCCACAATCTTCCTGCAGAGCGCCAGACCAAGCCCATGTCCCGAAATCGCCTTCGAGTGAAGTCTCTTGAGCGGAACGAAAATCTGCTCCAGATATTCACGCGGGATTCCGATGCCGTTATCCGAAACCCCCACCAGGTGCGCATCCGGACGCGTCTCGGCGAAGATCCGAATCCGCGGCGCTTCAGTGCTTCGATAGTTGATCGCATTCACGATCAGATTCTGAAACACCTGCAGCAGCCGCACCGGATCGGCATACACTTCCGGAAGCGCCTCCGTCACAACCGTGGCGCCCGTTTCGCGCATCACCGGCTCCAGCCTGTGCAGAAGTCCCGCGATCACGGCCGGAATATTCACCCGCGTCGGCGAGAGCTGACCGCCCGACTCCGCATACTGCAGGAGCGATTCGATCAGTTCATCCATACTCTGAGCGCCTTCCGTGACGAACGTCAGGAACTGCCGCGCTGTGTCATCCAGGTGCGTTCCCAGATGTTGGGAAAGCAGTTCGGCGTACGTTCGAACGGCCCGCAGCGGAGTCCGCAAATCATGAGCCACCACATGCGAAAAATCAGACAATTCTCTGTTCGCTCTTCGCACCTCGCGGAACAACTCCTCCCGCTCCTTCTGCAGAGCGGCGCGATTCGTTATGTCCTTGGAAATCGCCAGCAGCCCGATCAATCCGTCCTGCGGATCGCGCCACGGCGTCTTTGTCGCCAGCAAAACACGTTCCCCTCGGTCCGTGGGAAATTTTTCCTCCACCAGCCGCGCGTGATTGCTTTTCATAACGCTTTGATCGGTCGATCGAAGATCCGCTGCCACCGCAGCCGGCAGCACCTCCTCATGCGTATGGCTGATCACCTCATCCACACTCCGGCCCAGAAGACTGGCCGCGGCCGAATTCGCGAACACAAAGCGGCCTTCCGTATCCGTCGCGTAGATGGGATCATCCGTACCTTCCAGCAGCGTCGCGATCAGGCTGCCCGCTGCGTGCTGCGGACGAACGGCGCGCGCAATCTTGGAGAACCCGCACGCCCTTCCGGACTCATCCCTGATGCACGTCAGCACACCTTCCACGAACACGCGGGCCCCGTTACTGCAGAGATGCCAGCGAATATCGGATGATCGCCCGTCCTTCCCCGCCCGTTTCATCTCCCCTTCCGGCGCGCCCTTCGCGCGATCCTCGGGCGTGAAGATGTCGCTGAATGGCTTCCCGATGAATTCCTCCTCGCGGTATCCGAAGAACCGCTGGACCCCAGGATTCCAGCTGCTGATCGTCCCCTCCGGGTCGATGAGAAAAATGGCAAAATCCTCGAGTTCTTCAATGAGGAGTTCGTACAGACGCGCACGGTCGTGTTCCGGTATCATCCAGGAAATCGTTTGGCAATCACCCCTCCATCCTGGCCCCGCGAAAGCCCCGTAAAACACGGAACGGTACGTTTAAATATACGTAAGGAGCCAACCGGAATCGTGGCAGACGAAACACCGTCTTCAACGGCACAGCACTCAATCGAAGTGGTCGTATTCGACCTCGGCGGCGTTTTGATCGACTGGAACCCTCGCTACCTCTATCGCAAGCTGTTCGACGACCCGAACGAACTCGAGCGCTTCCTGTCCGTCATCTGCTCCCCGGAATGGAACGAGCAGCAGGACGCTGGCCGCCTCTGGAGCGAAGCCGTCGCCGAACTCACCGCCCGCCATCCCGATCACGCCGCCATGATCGCCGCCTACCACCAGCGCTGGCCGGAAATGCTGGGCGGCGATATCCCCGAAACCGTACAACTCCTGAAGGAATTGAAACAACAAGGCGTCCGCCTCTACGCCCTCACCAACTGGTCACACGAAACATTTCCTCTTGCACGCACCCGCTTCCCCTTCCTCGATTGGTTTGAGGGCATCGTCGTATCGGGAGAAGAGCGGCTGATCAAGCCCGACCCCGCTATCTTCCATCGCCTGCTGACCCGATACGCCATCGAACCCTCGCGCGCGGTCTATATCGACGATTCCCCGCGCAACGTTTCCGCCGCCGCCAGCCTGGGCCTCCACGCGCTGCACTTTGTCGACGCCCGCCGGTTGCGCGAAAACCTGGTTGCCCTCAACGTGCTTCGCACCGCTTTCTGATGACGGTCCGTTCTCCCCGCGCACAACAGCACTCCACGC
>CAZPZE010000631.1:0-6381 GCA_964590625.1 uncultured Solibacteraceae bacterium | reverse complement strand
CTTTAATTGTGGCAGGGTAGCCTCCAACCGATTGGCCTCCCGACCCTAAAAAACCTTTGGGCTTTACCGGGCCATTTCTCTGGCCGCCACTGTTGACTCACCTGTTTTGTGCGTACCACCGCCACTATTCCACTATTACCGATGAAGCAAGGTTCTACGATTGAATGCCAGATCGATACACCGAAGGGTGACCAGCGTCTGGTGGGTTCAGAAACGGTAGTCCTGAAGGGTTGATCCCGGCGTACATTGCGTCCGGCGCCAGATCAATCTCTCCCGGCCACGTGACTGCGCCCTGATCGATGAATGCGCGATTAAAGAAATCCACGTCCGCCAGCGGCGACAGAACGCCGGTAAGTTCTTCCACGGCAAACTGCAGATGTCCCTGAGTTCCGTCGCGAAAACGAACGAACAGGCGATGCCCCGGCTCCGGTTTTACCTCAACAACATCCCAATACATCGCGAATATCCTCCGCCTATGCCAACGGGTCAATTTTCTGCGGCTGCATCTTCTCTCGACAAAGCCGCCAGTTCTCCAGCAGTTCAACTCTGTGAAGTGCCGCCCAGTCGCCGACCAAAACCAATGCACGCGTTGGCAGGCCGCCCTCAATCACGGTCGCTGACGCAATATCGATCGTTGCTTCAAATTCACCGTACCGGGCATGAAAGTGCGGCGGCGCGTGATCGTTGAAAAACATCCGGATTACAATTCCGTAGAACGAACAAATCGTCGGCATCAACTCTCTTGTCTATTATCCTCCAGCCCAATTCCAGTTCGGCCCAGTCTGTCCACCCAGTTTGGACACGCTTCTCATATCTCGCCGTAGCTTGATGAAAGACAATGACTTCCCGTGGTTCGAGCGGAGGCCTTTTCATGCCGTGAAAGTTCTCATTGTGTCCAATGTGGGGAGCCAAAAATCTGTCGAAAAATCTCTACCCGCAGGTTGACTGACCGATACTCGCGACGTGGCCGCGAATGGCCATTCCCGCCGTCTCCGTCACTGGCGCGCGCACCCGCGCAACCCCGCTTTCCCGCGATTGAGGGCTGAATTCTCCGTTGCTCTCTGCGGGCACCCCATTGGTTAACTGGGTCGAATTTGGTCACCCGTTGGTTTAACAGGCACTGACCTACGCCTCGACTTGAGGCCCACCGATTGTTAATCAGCGGGTCAGCGATTCGAATCACGCTTATCGAGCCAAACTTTTCATTCCTCAACATTTAACCCCGAGTGGTTTAAAAGGTCATCGGAATCCTCTTTCCCTAGCGTTCCTGTCGCGGGTCGCCTGTCCGGTTCATGGATCGAATACCCAAGGGCCCTGTAGCCTTTGAGGCGCTTTTCGAACATTCGAGCCAGCATGGGTATCGACGAATCCACATAGTCGTATACTTCGACGACTTTCTTGCCGTCATGGAGCCGATGGAGCCGCCCGACATACTGCTGCAGGGTGCCATGCCACGAAATCGGCATTGCGAGAAACAGGGTGTCGAGGCGCGAATCGTCAAATCCTTCGCCAATGTAACTGCCCGTAGCAATGATGATCCGGGGCTGATCCTCCAGCACAAGTTCCTGCATCAGGCGGGCGCGCTCCTTCACTGCAACGCCGCCTTTGAGAAGGAAGACGCGGTCGCAGTACTGGCGCAGTCGGACGCAAAGCCGATCAATGTGCTCGGTCCTCCCGGAAAGCACCAGAGGTGAGCGGCCTCGCCTGAACGCAGCGACAACATCGCGGATGATCTGTTCGTTCCGCGCTGCGTCAATTGAGAGAAGCGCGTAGAGTTCCTGGATCGTTGGCTTGCTCTCCGCGGTCCACGAGGTTGTTGTTGTGCGGGGTACCACGCGGTGGTCGAACGGACTCGTTTCGACCTGCGACCGAACGGGGACATTGAAGCGGATCGGACCGCACTGCATATAAATAATCGGGTGGTGGCCGTCCTTTCGAACCGGCGTCGCCGTCAGGCCAGTTACATACTTCGACCGCACTCGCCGCATCACCTGCTCAAACGAAACGGCCGAAAGATGATGGCATTCGTCGACAACGATGTGGCCGTACTCTGCGACCAGATCCTTCACCTCGCCTTTTCGGTACAAGCTCTGGATAATCGCCACGTCAATAATGCCGGTTGTCCGTTGCTTTCCGGCTCCGATCTGACCAATTGAATCGGAGGAAAGATCGAGGAACGCCGCAAGACGCTCGCGCCACTGATCAAGAAGTTGCGCGCGGTGCACCAGCACGAGAGCGTTCGTCCGCCGGGCGGCGATCAGAAACGCGGCGGCAACGGTCTTTCCGAACGCGGTGCCGGCGCAAAGGACGCCTACATCGTGCTTAAGGAGCTTCGTCACCGCATCCGGCTGCTTGTCTCGCAGCACTCCAATGAATGCTGCATCTATGGGCTTGCCGACGGTCCGTTCATCCTCGACTTTGGCGATGATCTTGTGCCGGGAGAGGAGCAATTTAACTTCCTCGAGAAGACCTCTGGGCAATGCGAGAAACTGTGGAAACTCCTCAGCGCAACCAATCACCCTCGGCTTGTCGTACGTTGGAAGGCGCATTGCCTGAGCCTTGTAAAATTCGGGATTCTGAAAGGCGGCCAGCCTGTTCAGCCGGTCCAGCATTGCTTCCGGCAGTCCTTTCTTCTCGATGTAGAGAAGGTTGGCCCGAACAACGCGAACCGATTCGGGAAACGGTCCGGCGATCGGCTTCTCCGGCAACCGCCGCGACGGCGGCAGCAGCCAGGGATCTTCTCCCGACTCATTGTCGGCGAGGCTCATTCGGACGCCGATGATGTTCCCGCTCCGTTCCATACTGCGGACGAGTCGTTCCACAGCCAATCGCTCCATTCTGGGAATACCGGCCAGATAACGCCACTGATCGGGGAACGGAACGAGCTCATCGTCAACAAACACACTGTTGTCGGTTCGGCGTGGAATCTTCTGCAGCGGAAGCGCGATGAGGTTCCCGAATCCGCCGGTGGGCATTGTGTCCTGGTTCGGAAACAGACGATCATAAGACTTCAGACTCATCTGGTGACGCCGCTGCATCGTCCTGGTCAGGAGTCCCGCCCCCAGTTTGCGAGCCAATACAGCCGGAACCGGGGCGCTGAAGAACACCCAAACGTGCGCACCTTCCCCTGACCGTGAACGCTCCAGCGCTGCCGGAACACTCATTTCGCGACACGATTCCATGAACGAGACAACGTCGAGTTTCCATGACTTCTGATCGAAGTCCGCTGCCAGGAACCAGCACGTTTCATCGCTGAGGAGCGGATAAACACCAACCGTATGTTTCCCCGAGAGATGCTGATGTACAACTTCGTCCGTGAGCGGCAGGAGTTGGCGCGTGGCCTGATCGAGCTTCTTTCTTTTCTCCGGAGGCGCACTCATGACGGCTTTCCAGTCCCGGATGCTCGCGGGTGAATATCCGGACTTCCCGTCGGCGCTCTCCCACCGCAGTGCGTACACATCGTCTCGGCCGCGAAACAGCGACCGAAATAGCGCGATCTTTTCAGGCACCGAGAGATCGCCATGCACGGGCGAGTCCGGTGAGCGAACGGGCACCATCAATGGATCGGAGATCTGTGGCGGTGGTACTTCGAGGGACGCAGGAGTTGGCGGGGACGTGTGCCCCGAAAGAAGCCGGCGCAGGGCCGCGTTTTCTTCCCGCAGGTGCTCGCACTCAGCAGTCACCCTTGCCAGTTGCTCCGAGAGTGTCTCGAAATCTTCCACGGTTGCCTCAGAGCCGCGCGCAGAATTCAGTGACGATCCCGAATGCCTCGGAAACCGAAAGCTCCAGACTGCACTCCGCGGCGAGCGTTGCGAATGGTGAGTTCCATTCCTCCGGAGGTGGAGTGAGAGTCTTCGGAATGGAGTGTGTACCCCGGCGGCCGAAGGTCGCTCGAAGCGCATGGACGACGCGTGCTGATTCGAGCGTGCCCGATTGGATCAGGAGCACCATGTCCACGAGATCGCGTACGCGGCTGTTAAGTGTCATCCTGGGCAGGGTGTAGGCGTGGAGTTTCTCAGCGAACTGCTGTTCCCGTTGGATTATGGGAACCACTGGCGACGCGATTCCGGCGAAGCCGAGCCAGTCCCGCATCCGGGCCTGCTCCGGCGGATCGAGTACGACATCACCGACTCCTATGTCCAGATGAAACTTGACGAAGGTCCGCCCGCCCACAAGCGATTCGGCCGGATACCGCGCCCCGCCATAGGGAGCGCCGTCGAGGTCCATCATCGCCTCGCCGATGCGGAAGAGGAAGAAGTCCCCGGCATCTCTTGCCCCGGCATCCTGCAGTCGTTTTAGAAGGCCGCCAGTAGCTGATGGAGCCGTTCGCACGGTGAAATCGAGGTCCCTGGTGGCGCGAGCTGTGTGGAAGCGGAGTTCCATCGCATAGCCGCCCTTCAGAATCCAGTCCGCGCCGGCATCGGGGAAGAGCCTGGCGAGGAAACGGTCGAAGGCGACCTGTCGGCGCAGGCGCTGAAGATCGATGCCTTCTTCACGGGCGATCCGCTTGAGACGTTCCTCAAGCGCCGTGCGAAGCGCCACCCCGGTGGCGTAGTTGCGTTCGGGAGTCATTTGTTTCCCTTTCGGATTTCCGCGAGAACGGGGGCCCATTCCGTGTCGCTTTGGCGAGTCTGGATCTCAGTCCTTGTGATGGCCCCACGCTTTACCGCTTCGCGAAATGCTGCCCGCAGATCCGGCCGGGGAAGCGAACCCTCTTTCCATACATCCAGAATTGTCCGCATTGCGTTCGTTATGGGAACACCAGATATAGTCTCCCTGTCTTCAGGAGGGACATCGCCCCGATGGAGACGGAGCACTTTCGGGATGGGAGCTCCGCGGCGGAAAGTCGCTGGGACGGTGAGGTCCAGCCTTGCCGGGTTGGCGTCGGTAAGATCGTGGAGGCTGAGCGCCGTCACGTGACTGTACACCCCGGTGGGTTGGTCGCTCCGATCTCGCGACCAGAGCATCCAGAGAATCAGATCTGGCCGTTCCGGTTCCGGGAACCGCTTGAGACGGTAAATGCCCCGGTATTCGCGGGCCCAATTCCCCGCCCGGACGTGGTAGATTCGCTTGTTGCTTGCGTATCCCAGTGCTGCCGCCTGCTTCGTCGTGAAATAGCCACTCTGCGATTCAGCAAGTTGATAGAGATCTTTTTCCCTCTCGAGTGGCGACTGCAGCATATGCATAAAAGGTCAACTTTCTTGACCCATTATGTGGGAGGTTTGAGCGTCATCGCAAGTCCCCAGCAGGATTCCGGGCAGCTGTGCCTGGCCCCCGGCTTAACGCGCAATAGTTTCCGCTGCGACGATTTTCCTAACCCATAAGGCCGCTGATTGTTAATCAGCGGGTTGATGATTCGAATCATGATTGAGGAGCCAAAAATTTGTCGAAAAATCTCTGCCCGTTGGTTGACTGGCCGATATCTGCGAGGTGGCCGCGAATGGCGCATTCCCGCCGTCTCCGTCAACGGCCGGTGGACGCGAACAACTCCGTTCTTCGGCGATTGAGGGCTGAATTCTCCGTTGCTCTCTGCAGGCACCCCGTTGGTTTAACTGGGTAGAATTTGCCCCCCCCGGCTGGTTAACAGGCGCGACGTGACGACCTCATCCTGGACGCAGTCCGAGCAGCTTGCGACGTTACGGTGCTATCGTTGCAAGCACGGCGACAGTATTGCACCGGAGCAATGGGACGAGACCAGAAAGCTGGTGGAGGAAATGTGGATGGCAACTGAACGCCGTTAGAGAGACGGGAGGTAAAAACGCATCGTTCCAACCACCGCGATGGCAGATTAGGCCGCTACGTTCGAGATTGAGATCTTGGGTGAATCATTCAGCGGTCGTACGCTGGCGGGATTAGTTGGCATCGATCTCGGCTACGGTAGCATATTCGCCGCTGGCGTCCTGCGCCCACACCCGGTAGCGTGAAGGGCAAAGTGGATCTGCGCCCTGTTCGAGGCGGCGCATCCGGAAGCGCACGTCCTCCCCAGCCAGTTCCCGGGCTTCGCGGATCGTGCTTACGTTCCTGACGGGCTGGTAGTTCCCGTCGTCCGATTCGACGATCAGCATTGCCATTCCCAAGTCCGTCGTTTCGTCGATCACTTTCGTGCGTCCCTTTGTCGCTGTCATTTCGATGTCCTTACAGACACATTGATCGCTCTTTTCCAGATCAAAAGCAAGTGAATAATTATGCTGCAAACAGAAAATGAGCAGCGCGTGCTTCTTTATCCCAGCGGCAACGTTATCCTTTGCGTTATCTTTGCGTTATTGGCAGTCTGTGTGGGTCATATTCCCGCGTCTGATGGGGCGCGGCCGCCGCGGCCAATCAGGGGTCCCCGGGCCAACCCCGGAACCGCCGGCATCCACTCGCGGGGATGTCATGACG
>CAZPZE010000630.1:0-5376 GCA_964590625.1 uncultured Solibacteraceae bacterium | reverse complement strand
CTTTTTTCGTGACGATCATTGCGACCTCCTCATCTGAAACGGAGTACTGTTGACGATTCCCAGAACAAGAGCAGAGAAACTGTAGTTGCTGCCGCGCGCGCCTGCGAGCACGCCGCGAATGGCGGGCTGATCGTAGACTTCGACGCCGCGGCCGAGCGCGTAGGTCATGAGCTTTTCGGTGGTGGTGGAAACGAACATTTCCGGTTGGCTCAGCACCGCTTTCTTCAGACCGTCGATGCCGTCGAATGCGGGGCCGCCGGGCAGGTTGCCGGAGGCATCGACCGGAACGCCCGCGTCTTCAGTGCGCCAGCGGCCGATGGCGTCGTAATTTTCCATGGAGAAGCCGATGGGGTCCATCAGCTTGTGGCAGCTTGCGCAGGGCTCCTGGGCGCGGTGCTTCGCCATGCGCTCGCGGATCGACTGCGGAATTTTTCCATCCGCGTTTTCCTGCAGTTTGGGCACGTTCGGCGGCGGCGGGGGCGGGGGAGTTCCGAGTATGTTCGTCAGCACCCACTTGCCGCGAATGACGGGCGAGGTTCGGGTGGCGTATGAAGTGACGGTGAGGATGCTGCCCTGGCTCAGCAGGCCGCCGCGATGATCGCCGGCCGCGAAGGTGTAGCGGCGGAAGCGGCTGCCGTATATGTTCGGGATTCCGTAGTGCTTCGCGAGGCGTTCGTTCAGGAACGTGTAGTTGGCGGTCAGCAGATCCAGCACGCTGCGGTCTTCGCGCATGATGCTTTCAACGAACATCTCGGTCTCTTTGCGGAAGGCCTGGCGGAGGTTGTCGTCGAAATCGGGGAAGAGGCGCGCGTCGGGCGTGACGGCGTCGAGGTTGCGCAGGTAAAGCCACTGGTCGGCGAAGTTGGTGACCATGGCTTCGGAGCGCGGATCGGCCAGCATGCGGCGGACTTCGCGTTCGAGCACTTTGGGCTGGTGCAGCGTGCCTTTCACGGCGACGTCGAGAAGTTCGTCATCGGGGATGCTGCTCCAGAGGAAGAAAGAAAGGCGTGAGGCCAGCTCGGTGTCGCTGATCTGGTATGCAGTGCCGGGGGCGACTTTCGGCGGATCCTGCTCGATGCGGAAGATGAATTCGGGGCTGACCAGGATAGAGCGCAGCGCCATTTCGATGCCGTCTTCGAAGCCGCCGTCTTTCTTCGCGTCTTCGTAGAACTTCAGGGGTGTCTGGATATCGGCGTCGTTCACTTGTCTGCGCCACGCGCTGCGGGCGAGAGTGGAGATGATGCGGCGCGCGCAGCCTTCTTCATCGGCGCCGCGCGAGGGGTGGCAGACGAAGATGCGGGCGCGGCTCTGGCTCTGGCCAGGGCCGGTGGGGTCGTAGGGGCCGGTCACCGTAATCGAGTAGAGTGCGGGCTGGATGCGCGGGTGGCGGTCCATATTGAAGTGCGCCTGGTAGGGCTGGCGGACCGTTTCGAGCAGCTCTGTCGGCTTCTTCACAAAATCCGCCGCGAGGTCATGCTCGCCCGCCTTCACGGGGATGCGAACGTGCAGGTCGGCATCCACTTTGCTGTGATCCTGACCGCGGGGCGGCGGCTTGACGGTGAAAACGTCGATGCGCTGGTCGTCAAGGGAGATTTCGATCTGGTGCTGGCCGGTCAGGCCTTCGACGTCTTCGTTGCGATCGCGTGTGAGGCGGAGGCGGATTTCGTATTCGCCGTCTTCGGGGAAATTGTAGTGGACGAGCGTGCCGCCGCGAGTGCCGAAGGGCAGGTCATCGAAGTGGCTTTCCTGGGTGAGATCGGGCGGGAGAACGATGGTGTCTCCGCCGGGCGATTTCACGGGGCTGCCGAGGGCGAGGCGGCTGATTTTTTTCGCCGCGGCGAGATAGCGTTCGAGAAGCGTGGGGGAGAGCTCGCCGACGGTCACGTTGTCGAAGCCGTGGCTGGAATCATCGGCGGGGAGAAGGGCGGAGACGTCGACGTCGAGATCGAGGAGATCGCGGATAGCGTTGTGATATTCGGTGCGATTCATCCGGCGGAAGGTGTCGGTGCGGCCCGGGTTAGGGTGCGCGGCGGCGGCGCGGTCGAGGGAGCCTTCGAGCGAGGCGATGATGGCGTCGTAGGTTTTGTCATCGGGGCGCGGGAGGCCGGCGGGGGGCATCTGGCGGGCCTGAAGTTTGCGGATCACCTTCTCCCAGGTGGCGGCGTGTTCGCCGACATCTTTTGTATTGATGGCCTGGAGGGAGAGGCCGGCCGTCTGCATTTTGTCGTTATGGCAGGCGACGCAGTACTGGTTGGTGAAAGCGGTTTGGGGTTCGGCTTTTTGCTGCGGGAGTCCGGCTGGGACGCAGAGAGCGGCCAGCGCGGAAGCCGCGAAGACACGCCGGGTTAGCACGCGCCAGGTTCGCACAGGTCGAAGTTTATCACGAATTTTTGGGGGTTCGGCGGCTGGCATTTCAGGGGCGGCGGGCTACGGCATTCCGCATTGTCATTCCTGCTTCGCACGCGGAGGTTCGGGGTTCGAGTCCCTGCGCGCCCACCATTTCATTGAAATCGACCTTGCTATTTGCAGGTGAAATTGGTTGCCTCGTCGAGGCTGCCGCTTCCTTTGTATGTCGCGAGCTGTGGGTAGGGGCAGAGGGGGCGCGTGCGCTCGGTTTTGCCGTTGCGGACGCGGGCGGCGGGAATCTGATCGGGCGCTTTGCCGGCTTCGACCCATTGTTCGAGGGCGGCCATCATGTCGAAGGTAGATACGCCATTGCCTCCGCCGCAGTGCGCCATACCCGGAATCATGAAGAGGCGGTAGGAGCCGTCGATTTTGGCGGCGCCGCCCATTTCCTTCGTGACGCTCTGGTAGTAGAGCGTGCTGTTGCCGGGGGCTATCTGGGGATCGGCCCAGCCGTGATACTGGATCAGCTTGCCGTGTGAGAGGAACGGGCGAAGGTTCGGGTCCATGGCGTTGAGGGTGTGGCTGTCGGCGGCGTAGCGGTCCATATCGGCGTCGAAGTTGAGATTGCCGGGGCGCCATTCGGGATCGCGGAAGGCGACGTAGCGGAAGAAGTCGAGGCCGATGGCGAAAGGTTGAGGGCCGGCCATGGTGGCCCAGCCGAGTTCGCTGCCGCGCTCGGAGCCGGGCGAGAGGACCTGTTTGGTGCGCGGATTGACGACGGTCGAATAGATGGCGCGGGCGGTTTCGACCTGCGGGGCGGTGAGGCATTTGCCGTCGTCGGCGCCTTTGCAGAGCAGCTCGCCGGGATCGAATTTGCAGCGCGTGGGCTCTTCGAGGACGCCGTCTTTCGCGCCGTCGTTTGCATCGCAGGCGGCGAGGACCGCTTCATGGACGACGGCGTATTTCGCGGGCGGGATGTAGCTGGCGTCGTCCTTGTGGGCGGCCTGTTCGATCCACATGGATTGGGTGGCGCGGCCGGTCCAGTTGAGGCCTGGGGCGCCGGCGACGATGCCGTCGAAATCGTTTGGGTAGCGCTGGGCTTCCATGAGGGCGGAGCGTCCGCCGGCGGAGCAGCCGGTCCAGTAGGAGAGTTTGGGGGCGCGGCCGTAGAAGGCGGTGACGATGGCTTTGGCGGCGACGGTCATTTCGTGGGCGGCGCGATAGCCGTAGTCGATTAATTTTTCGGGATGGCCGAGGGCGAAGCTGGCGCTGCTGCCGGTGTGGCCGAGGTCGCTCATGGATGCGGCGTAGCCGCGCTGGAGGCCGGCGGCGAGGGTGGTGGCGCTGATGGAGCCGCTCCAGCCGCCGTTCCCGTTGGCTTCGTACTTGCCGTTCCAGGTGGCGGGGGCGGGGAGCCAGAGTTCCATTTTGATGTCGGAATCGGAGGAGGGGCGGAGGGTGGCGGCGACGCGGCAGAAGGCGGGGAGATTGGCGAAGGCGGCGGCACCGCGAGCACCGGTGTTCAGGCCGCCGGCGGGGACGTCGAGGGCGGAGGTGATGGTGACGTTGGGGAGCGTGAGGGTAGTGAGGGATTCGCACGTGGCGGCATGGGTGAGGGCTGGGGCGAGGAAGAGGGCGAGGGTGGAGATTTGGCGGAATGGATTCACAGGGTGAAAGTATATCGCTGCGAGGGGACATCGCCGGGTGGAAGCCATGCCCTGCGGCTATTGGCGCCCTCCGGAGCCGATGAAGTCGCGGAGTTCGTTGAAGGCGCGGTGCGGATTGTTGGCGCTGCGGCCGTTGCGGATCCAGCTTTCGTGATACCAGCGGTCGAAGGGTGGATACTCGCCGCGGGCGAAGACGGTTTCGAGGTCTTCGAGATACGTGCGGGCTTCGAAGACGGATTTCCACATCGCATCGGCGTTGGGCGCGCGGAGGGCTTCGGCGAGCTTGAGGGCGGCGTGGGTTTGTTTGCCGGCGATCTGGAGGCCGAGGCCGGCGTCGATTGAGAAGAAGGTCCGTTCGGTGAGGGGGAGAGCGTTCTCGACTTTTTGTTCGGCGGCGAGGGCGTCGTCCAGCGCTTTCACGTTCGACTCCAACGGTGCGGCGTCGAATGGCGCGGGGGTTGCGCCGGCGACTTTTTTGTAGAGGCTGTCGATGATCGTCTGGGAGGCGTTCATTGCGTTCCACAGAGTGTCCGGGCGATTGAGCAAGGAGAAGTACTGCGCGTAAACGTTCGCCGCTTCGGGAGTGAAGTATTCGCGCGACCACCAGGCGGTGTAGCGATTGGCGGCATCGGGCGTAGCGTAGATGGCAGGGGCGTTCCAGCAGATATCGGCGATCATGCGGGCGCCCATCACGTAGTCGCGCAGCTCGGAGACGTTCACGAGCATGTATTCGGTGGCGCCGGCTTTCACGATCTTCTGGAATTCATCGGCAACGACCTGGGCGGTTTCGGTGTGAGTGGTCTGCTTGCTGAGATTGCCGCCGAGATAGGCGAGGTGGTAGTAAACGCCGTGCTTCCACTTGCCGAGTGAAGTGGGAAGGCCGCGCATGTGGCCGTCGTTATCGTCGGGCCAGATAATCATGACGTCGTCGGGGAGATCGAAGGCGGCGGGATCGCGCTGGTATTGCGGGAGCATCTCGCTGTACATCGTGAAGTGGAAGAGCGGATGCGGAACGACAGCGCGGACCATCTTCGTTTGTTCGCTGATGACTTCGCGGAAAGTGGCGGCTTTCTCGGCGTCGGTGGTGCCGGCGGGGAAAGTGAAAGGGCGGTCGGATGTGCCGCGCATGCCGACGGGCCAGATGGCGTCGAGATCTTTGTTTTCCATGAGGCCGCCGCGCCAGAAGGTGAGCATGCCTTCGCGGTTGTTGAACCAGTTGTAGTCGGGCTTCACGCCGCGCTCGGCGGCGAGGTTGTAGGTCGTGATGCCGAAGGGGTTCGAGAGCAGGATGTCGTAGTGGTGCGAGGTGTAGTAGAGGCCCCAGTCGCTTGCGAGCTTCTGGACTTCGTAGCGGCGATGGACG
>CAZPZE010000629.1:0-3835 GCA_964590625.1 uncultured Solibacteraceae bacterium | reverse complement strand
GACTTCACCTACATCCGCCTCCACGGCCCCGGCGACAAATACCAGGGCAGCTATCCGGAAACCGACCTGCAGCTCTGGGCCAACCGGCTCCGTGAATGGGATCTGGACCACGCCTACGTCTTCTTCGACAACGACGATTCGGGCCACGCCCCCGCCAACGCCACACGCCTGAAGGAATTGGCCGGATGTTGAAATAGCCCACTCCGCAGCATCCCCGCACGCCCCGCCCGAGACTGCCCATCCGGCCGGTCGGTTCCTCAGCATCCAGGCCCACCGCGCCCGCGCATCCCCCCGTCCGACTCCCGAAGCCCCGCGTGCACGGCATTTTAAACTATTGCTGATGGAAAAATTGGAATTTCAGACTGAAGTCAGTCAACTGCTTCACCTCATCATTCACTCGCTCTACTCCCACAAGGAGATCTTTCTCCGCGAGTTGATCTCGAACGCCTCGGACGCGCTCGACAAGCTTAAATATCTGAACCTGACCGAAGAGCCCTACAAATCGCTGCCGTTCAACCCGCGAATCGATCTCGAAATCGACGAATCCGCGAAAACCCTGACCATCGCCGACACCGGCATCGGCATGAGCCACGACGATCTCATCGCGCACCTCGGCACCATCGCCCGCTCCGGCACGAAGAACTTCCTCGCCGGACTCTCCGGCGACGCGAAGCGCGATTCCAACCTGATCGGACAGTTCGGCGTCGGCTTCTACAGCGCCTTTATGGTCGCCGACAAAGTCGAGGTCATTACGCGCAAAGCCGGCGAAGATCAGGCCTGGAAATGGACGAGCGACGGAAAATCCGGATTCGAAATCGAAGAAGCCAACCGCCCTGTCGCCGGCGCCACCGTCATCCTCCACCTGAACGAAGAAGGCCACGAATTCGCAAGCAGCTATCGCGTCCGCGAAATCGTTAAAAAATATTCGAACCACATCGCCTTCCCCATCTTCCTCACCGCCGACAAACACGAGTGGGATGAAGAGCAGAAGAAATCCGTCCAGAAGCGGACCACCGAACAGGTCAATTCCGCAAGCGCCCTCTGGACCCGCCCCAAGAGCGAACTCACCGAAGACGATTACAAAGAGCTCTACAAAACGATCTCCGGCGATCCCGAAGATCCGATGTTCTGGTTCCACACGAAGGCCGAAGGCACCTCGGAATACGTCACGCTCTTCTACGTGCCCTCGCACGCACCCTTCGACATGTACCAGGCCGATTACCGCCCCGGCGTCAAACTCTTCGTCAGGCGCGTCTTCATCACAGACGACGCCAAAGAGCTCATGCCCGGCTACCTCCGCTTCCTGCGCGGCATCATCGACAGCGAAGATCTGCCGCTGAACGTGAGCCGCGAAATCCTGCAGCAGAATCGCATCCTCACCAACATCCGCACCGCCAGCGTGAAGAAGGTTCTCTCGGAACTGAAAACCATCGCGCAGGATAAGCCCGATCAGTACATCAAATTCATCGAGCAGTTCAATCGCCCTCTCAAGGAAGGCCTTTACGGCGACTTCGCCAACCGCGAAACGCTGCTCGATCTCATTCGCGTGAAGTCCACGAAGGTCGAAGGCTGGACCAGCCTCGCCGACGTGAAATCCCGCATGCAGGAAGGCCAGAAAGGGATCTATTACATCCTCGGCGGAACCGAAAGCGCTCTCCGCGCCTCACCGCTGCTCGAGCTCTATAAGAAGAAGAACATCGAAGTCGTCATCCTCGACGACGAGATCGACGAAATCGTCTTCTCCGGCATCGATAAATACGGCGACATCGAGCTCAAGGCAGTCAACAAGACCTCCACGAGCGACGATTTCAAAGACGAAGCCACGCCCGAGCGGAGCGAAGCCGTCAAGCCGCTCATCGAGAAGTTCAAGACTGCTCTCGGCGCCAGCGTGAAAGATGTTCGCGCTTCCGTGCGGCTCGCTGACAGCCCATCCTGCATCGTCATCGATGAAGATGAGCCGTCACTCAAGATGCAGCAGATGCTGAAAGCCATGGGCCAGAAGCAGTTACCGGATATCAAGCCCGTTCTCGAAATCAATCCCGATCACGAAATCGTCAAAAAGCTCGAAGCCGCGTCCGACGATTCCCTGATTAACGACGCCGCCTGGCTCCTGCTCGATCAGGCGCTGCTGATCGAAGGCGTCCCCGTCGAGAATCCAAGCCTGTTCGTGCAGCGTCTAAACAGAGTGATGAGCCGCGCCGTGTAGTTGCGCGCGGCCGCACATCGCATGGCTGCATTCTCGATTCTCGATCTCTGCCCGATTCCGGAAGGCGGTTCCGCCGCGGACGCCTTCCGGCATTCGCTCGATCTCGCACAGCACGCCGAACGCTGGGGCTATCGCCGCTTCTGGCTCGCCGAACACCACAACATGCCCGGCATCGCGAGCGCTGCCACTTCGATCGTAATCGCACATATCGCCGCCGGCACGAACACGATTCGCGTCGGCTCAGGCGGCGTCATGCTCCCGAATCACAATCCGCTGGTGATCGCGGAACAGTTCGGCACGCTCGTAACGCTCTTCCCCGGCCGCATCGATCTCGGTCTGGGCCGCGCGCCTGGCACGGACCCCGTCACCGCCCACGCACTCCGCCGCGACGCGCCCGCTGTCGCCGACCGGTTCCCGCAGGACGTGATCGAACTCCAGCACTATTTCCAGCCCGTTCGTCCGGGCCAGCGTGTCCGCGCGGTTCCCGGCGCCGGCCTCGACGTGCCCATCTGGCTCCTCGGCTCCAGCCTCTTCAGCGCACGTCTCGCCGCCGAACTCGGCCTGCCGTTCGCCTTCGCGTCGCACTTCGCCCCGCCCGATCTGCTGGAAGCGCTCGACCTCTACCGCCGGCGCTTCCAGCCTTCCGCGCAGCTCGATCGTCCATACGCCATGGCCGGCATCAACGTCATTGCGGCAGGCACCGACGCCGAAGCGCGATACCTCTTCACGTCGCTCCAGCAGGCCTTCATCAACCTGCGGCGCGGCGCGCCCGGACGTCTCCCGCCGCCGATCGACGACATCGATTCTTACTGCGCACCGGTTGAGAAAGCGATGATCGGCGACGCGCTGTCCCGCTCCGTCGTCGGATCGCCCGAAACCGTGGAGCGCGGCATCCGTAGCTTCCTCGCGGAAACCGGCGTCGACGAACTGATGCTCACCGCCAACATCTATGACCACGCCGCTCGTCTGCGCTCATTCGAAATCGCGGCCGGGTTACTTTCCAAATAACCGCTCCGCCTTGCCGAGAGTCTTCTGAACCGTTCCCGCAATCTTCTCCGTCCGCCCGCGCGATTCGAGTTTCCGGTCACTTCTCGCCTCGCCGAGCTTCTCCCGTGCCTCGCCGCGCTTCTGATGAAACTTGCCTTCGGCCTGTTGACGATCGCTGTTGCGCATAGTGTTCTCCCGTGCGAACCTATGCAAGCAAGAGACCACTCGTAAATGCCCCGGAACTGGAAAGCACTGCTGCTCTCGCTCGCGATTCTCACGCCCCTCGGCTTCGGCACGAAGTTCTATCGCGGCCCCGCGGCCTTCTGGGTGAACACGTCGCTCGACAGCGTTTTCTACGAAATCTTCTGGTGTCTGCTCGCCGCGCTCATGCTGCCGTCCGCCCGCTCGCGCACCATCGCGCTCTGGGTCCTCGTCATCACCTGCGGGCTCGAGTTTCTCCAGCTCTGGCATCCGCCTGCACTCGAAGCCGTGCGCGCCACGTTTCTCGGCGCGGCGATTCTCGGCACCACGTTCGACTGGAGCGATTTTCCGTACTATTTCATCGGCAGCGCGCTCGGCTGGCTCTGGCTCTCGCTCACCAGACGTTCGCCGGCGTCGCCCGGAGATACGGCGCTACCGGAT
>CAZPZE010000628.1:0-3526 GCA_964590625.1 uncultured Solibacteraceae bacterium | reverse complement strand
TTCCGTCCCGACGCTGAGTTCGCAGGGCGTCAATCCCGGTGTTACTTCCGGCGGCAATTCGCTCTTCACCAACACCATCTCGAACGTCAGCACCGGAACCGGCCTGAACATCCTGGCGCGCGTGAATCCGAGCGGTGTCGTGACCATGGTCATCAACCAGACGGTAACCGCGCCCGAGTCCACCACCACCAGCAGTATCGATTCGCCTTCGTTCTCTCAGCGCAACGTCAGCACGCAGGTCACGGTGGATGACGGTGACATGATCGCGATCGGCGGTATCATCGATGAAACCACCACCAGTTCCTCGGCAGGCATCCCTTACCTCGAACGCATTCCTGGCCTGAATTTTCTGTTTGGAAACCATGCCAGCTCGAAGCAGCGGACGGAGCTGATCATCTTCCTGACGCCGCACGTCATCTACGACACGAACCACATCGCGGACGCCACCGAACAGCTGAAGAAGCAGTTGAAGGACCTGAAGAAGCCGGTGCGGCAGATGAAGCCGGACACTTTCAAGACGGAGCCGCCTCCGAATATGGACTCCGGCCCGGAATCGAAACCCGCGCCTAGTTCGAACCCGACGACTGCCCAGCCAGTATCGCAATAGCGGTGGCGATAATTACACCGATCGCGCCATAAACCAGCCAGAAGCCGAGGTTCTTCATCCGGCGCCGCTTTTCATGGCTCCACTTGCTGCTCGATTTTCGGCGCGAGCGGCGGCGCCGCCGCGGCGGTTGTTCGTCCGGCGTCTGCGGGAGCGGGTTCATGGTTCCGGTTTCGGACAATTTACAGTTACAATACCACTTAAGTTTCCCCTATGCGCAGGATGGAAACGGATCGGGAGTCCTCTGAAGATATTCCTCACTGGATCCTGATTCGGGGCGCGCGCCAACTGTTGACGTTGCGCGGCGCCAGCGGGCCCCGCCGTGGATCCGCCATGCAGGATCTCAATATCATTTCCGATGGTTCGGTTCTCATCCGCGGCGGCGTGATCGAGGAAGTCGGCACCACGCGGCGCATCGGAAACCTCGCGCCCGCGCGCCAGGCCAGGGAAATCGATGCGGGGGGCCGGGTCGTCATGCCCGCCTTCGTCGATCCCGATGCCATTCTCGCCGCGCCTGGCCCGGTACGACCCGGCGAATCGGCGGAGCGCGACATCAGCCGTATGTCCTGGCGCCGCCTCGAAAGCCGCGCCGAAGGCACCGCGGCCGACTTCGCGCGCTACGGCGTTCTCACCGCCGGCGCCCACACGCTTGCCGCGCCCGATCTGCAGAACACCGTCCGCGCACTGCGTCTGCACCACAAGCTGCAATCGAAGCCGCTGCGAATTCGCTCCGTCTTCTCGCCGCAGCCGCACTTCCGTCCGGATGACCTTCGCCAGCTCGCCTGCGCGTGGATGCCGGCGATCATCAACCGCAAGCTCGCCTCGCTGCTCGAAATTCCGGACGCACCGGCGCCCACTCAATCCACGCTCGCCCAGGCAGCGGCCGCCGCCGGCTTCCACATCCGCATCCGCCTGCCCGAAACGTGTCCTGCAAATACGTGCGAGCTCGCATGGGCCGCGGGCGCGATTTCGCTGGTGGGCGGCGTGCCGGACGTCAGCAGCGTTACCCGCAGTCTCGCGCTGGCGGGATGCGTGACGGTCGAAGCCGGCACCCGCATCCTCGCGGGACGCGCTGGTTCGGCCCGCCGCGCGATTGACGAAGGAACGCCGCTCGCGCTCGGGTCCGGTTATCGCGAGAACGTTGCGTCATCCATGAATCCGCAGTTCCTGCTTTATCTCGCGGGCCACGCGCTCGGAATGACCGCGGAAGAAGCGATCGTCGCCACCACTTACAATGCCGCCTGTTCGCTGCGCTTTTCGCACGTCACCGGTTCTGTCGCGCCGGGCAAATCGGCCGATCTCTGCCTGATGGATGTCGACGATTATCACGAACTCGCCCGCCGCGCCGGACACCACGATGTCTCTCTCGTGATGCGTGCGGGCAAAGTGGTCTACCGCCGCGCCGGCGTGGCGCCTGATTAGGAACGGCGATTAGTGATGATGATGGTGGTGATCCACCGGCGACGCCGTGATCACGCAGCCGCTGTCTGAAATCGAGCAGCTCACATGCTCGAACTGCAGCGTCGTGTGGTGGATGTGAAACCGGTCCGCCAGCATGTGATTGATGCGATGCAGGATCTGTCCGCTCTGCGAAGGCGGCATGTCTTCGATCAGCACATGACTGCTCAGCGCGTGGGAATCCGAGCCGAGGCTCCAGATGTGGAGATCGTGCACGTCCAGCACGCCCTCCACTTCGCAGATCGCCGCCGAAACGTTGCCCAGCTCCAGTCCCCGCGGCTTGCCTTCCAGCAGAATATTGAGCGATTCGCGCACGATATCCACCGCCGTCCAGATGATCAGAATCGCGATGAGCGCCGAAAGAATGGGGTCAGCCTCATACCAGCCTGTGTACCGGATGATCAGCGCGCCGACGATAATGCCGATCGCGCCCAGCAGATCGCCCAGCATATGGACGTAAGCGCCCCGCATGTTCACGCTCTTGTCGCCGCTGCGCTGAATCCCCACCATCACGCCGCCGTTGAGCACCACGGCGCCCAGCGCCACCCACAGCATCGTGCGGTCATCCACACCCGCCGGATGGAGCAACCGCGTCCAGCTTTCCCACAGAATCCAGCCGGAAAGCACGATGAGCGTCAGGGCGTTCACGAACGCGGCCAGCACCCCCGCGCGATGGTAGCCGTAGGTCCGGCGCTCATCCGCCGGCATCTTCTGGCAGAACACCGCGAACCACGCGAGCAGCAGAGAGAGCGCATCGGTTGCGTTATGACCCGCGTCCGAGATGAGCGCGAGGCTGTGGGCGTGCAGGCCAGCGATCAATTCGATCACAACGAACGCGCTCGTCGCGATCAGCGACCAGATCAGCACCCGGCCGGATTGCGTTCCATGTGAATGTGCGTGCATCTCCACCTCTATTGTAGGTCCGTCCGGAGCGGAATGGGTTCACCACTCTTGTCTCACCCCGGGATGCCAACTGCGGTACTGTAGGAATATCCGGGCGGAGAGAACAAGATGTCGAGCTCTTACCATTTCGTAAGCCGCTGGCGGGTCCGCGCGACCGTCGCGGAGGTGCATGACATCGTCAGCCAGCCGCTCGAATATCCGCGCTGGTGGCCGGCGGTCTATCTCAATGCGCGCGAGACCTCCATGCCCGGCAGCGAGCGCCGCCGCGTGGAATTCCACACCAGAGGCATGCTTCCCTATACGCTGATCTGGGAAGCCTCGGTCTCCGAACGGATGCCGGAGCGAATCGTCATCGAAGCCACCGGCGATCTGGAAGGGCGCGGCGTCTGGTCGTTCTCTCAGGACGGCGATTTCGTGGACGTCACCTTCGAGTGGAACGTGGACGTCAACAAGCCTTTCGTCCGCTTCATGACGCCGATGCTGCGGCCCGTGTTCGAGGCCAATCATCGCTGGTCCATGGAGCAGGGCGAGGCCAGCCTGCGCGAAGAGCTGATCCGCTAC
>CAZPZE010000627.1:0-6095 GCA_964590625.1 uncultured Solibacteraceae bacterium | reverse complement strand
GACGCACCGACGAGCTGCTCATCGCCAAACTGGATGAGGAACTCGTACGGGCTGGGATTCGCCTTCTGCATCAGGCCGAAGAGTTCGGAAGCCTTGCCGGGATAAGGCGTCCGGAACGTCTGGCGCAGAACCACTTCGTAGTAATCGCCCTTGCGCATGCCCTCGCGCACGGCTTCCACGTTCGCCATGTACTCCTGCGGCGTGTGGTCAGACGTGATGGGGCCGGGCTTCCGCTTCGGGTGTTTGGGAACTGCTTCGCCGCTGCGTTCCAGACCGCTCGTCGTCAGCTTGCCATCAGGCGTATCGAGCTCGAAATCCCAGGAGAAGCGCTCGATAACCTCGCGCTTCCGGTCCATATAGGCAATGTCATCGAAGAGAAAAAGCTGCAGATCCTTGCGGCTTTCGCGAGGCAGGCGTAGCGGGATGGGCTCAAACTGGAAAAGCAGATCGTAGCCAAACGCCCCTCCGAACGCCAGCTTGTCGTCGGCGGCATTGCGAAATTCCTGCGTAAGGGCGCGCAAAATGGAAAACACGGATGGTTGTTTGCTGCGCTCTTCTTCCGGGAAAATGGCGGGCATCGGCTTCAGCAGGCCGCGCAGAGTGCCGTTTTCTTCGGCAAAACTTTCCCAGTGCGGATGATCCCGCAGCACCACTGCGAGCATGCGGTTGATGGCCGCGCCGCGTTCGTTCAGAGGGCGGAACGTGACTTCGCGCTGGAAGCTGATCAGCTCCAGCGGCGGGCGCACGGCTGCGATGTCCCAGCGCGAGTACCGTCCAGGGTATTCGTAGCCGGAGGACAGATAAATACCCCGGCGGCGGTCCAGATCGCGGCGGAAGCGGTCAAGCCCCGCGGCGAAAGGGAGTTTGCTGGTGACACGCGTGACACGAATGCCGCGCGGCGTCTGATACTGGACTTCCCGCATAATGTTGGCTGGGTAAATACCAGTATCGCCGATGCGATTTTTTCAGCCCGATTTCGGGCTAGACAGGCACCGTGAAAATGAAGCGCGAACCCCTGTCCAGCTCCGATTCCACCCAGATCTTCCCGCCATAACGCTCGGCGATGCGCTGGCAGATGGCGAGGCCTATGCCGGTGCCGGGATACTTCTGCTGGGTGTGCAGGCGTTTAAAGATGCCGAAAATCTGATTGGTGTACTCCGCGGCGATGCCGATGCCGTTGTCTTCCACGGCGAAGCGCCACAAACCATCCACTTTCTCAACACCGATGTGAATGCGAAGCGGCGCCTGACTGCGGTACTTGATGGCATTCCCGATCAGATTCTGGAATAGCTGCTGCAGATGGACAGCCCCCATCCGGATGGTGGGCAGCGGGTCATGTGTGATCGTGCCGCCATCCGGTACGGACGCCTTGAGATTCTCGAGCGTCGTTTTGAGCACGGCCTCGGCGTCGGATGGTTCCGGCTCCTCATCGGCGATGCTCGCGGCCTGGGTGTAGGTCAGCAGATCGTGCACCAGCATCTGCATCCGGACTGCGCCGGCGCGCACATTGCCGAGAAATTCCAGCCCCGCTTCATCCAGCATGCTGCCATAGCGCATGGTGAGGATTTCGGTGTAGATCGCGACGTTCCGGATCGGCTCCTGCAGATCATGGCTCGCAGAATAGGCGAAGCGTTCGAGATCCGCGTTCACCCGGACGAGCACCTCCTGGCGGTGCCGTAATTCATACTGCCGCAGACGGGCGCGAAGGGCAGCGCGCATGGAACTGCGCAGCGTATCGGGGCGCGCCGGCCTTTCAAGATATGTAACGTTGCCGAGGACTTCCAGTTCCTTCGCCCGGCGCATCGTCGCCAGACTCGCCCGCCCGCTGTGCGTGAGCACGACGATCGGGATGTCGGACCACGGCGGCTGCGACTCGAGGAATCGCCTGATTGTATCGAGGCCGGCAGCGCTCAGCGCCTCTTCGGCGATGATCGCGGCGGCGGCTCCCTCCGCCATACGAGCGACCAGCGCCTCCGTATCGGCGCACGTAGCCGGGGAAAGGCCGTCTTCCGACAGCGTGGTCGCAATCAGCCTCGCATCGCGGCCACGTGGAGCGACGATGAGAATGCGCACTTCAAGCGCACTGGTGGCCGTCATGTTTCCTGCAGGAGCGGCTTATGGCTTCCTCTATAGCGCGGAACACCCGTCAGCACGCCCTCAAACTCCCTTAAAGGCTCACCGATCAGCACGCCGGTCGGCGTCAGTTGCAGTTCGCGGATGGTTCGTTCATGAGCGCCCCGCCGCTTTTTCACGACAGAGATCGCCTGCCGGATCGCGCCCTGAGCTTCAAAGTAGCGCAGAAGGATGACCGTGTCCGCGAGAAAGCTCACATCAATGGGCGCCGGCGTCGAACCCATTGTTCCCATCATTCCATGCTGAGCCATCACGAGCAGCGTGACGACTCCCTTCTCCCCCAGATAAGTGAGCAGTTCATGCATCTGGATCATCAGGAACCGCTCATTCGGCATCGCATTGATATAGCCGTTCAGGCTATCGATCACCACCATACGGACGCCGCGGGTTTCCACGCGGTAATGGATGTGATTCGCGAACTCACCCGGCGAAACCTCGGCCGGATCGATCTGAACGAGCTCCAGAAGACCCGATTCGAGGTGCGCCTCGAAATCCATGCCGAGACCCGCGGCGCGCTGGAGAAAAGTTTCGTAGCTTTCCTCGAACAGATAGGCAAGCACGGGCTCACCACGCCCCAGAGCGGCAATCATGAACTGGGCCGAGATGGTTGTCTTGCCACACCCGGCGGGCCCGAGGATCAGCGTGCTGGAAGAGCGATCCAGACCATCGCCGAGCAGCGTATCCAGTTCCGGGACGCCGCTCCGGATTGTGGCATGGGCGCGGCGGTCGCGGAACGACTGCTCACCGACGGCTAACCGCGGGAAGACTTCAATACCGCCGGCGCGGATGACGAAGTCATGCAGCCCGTCGCGGAATGGGATTGCCCGCATCTTTACGATATGCAGCTGGCGGCGCGTGGTGCCGTAATCGCGCGTCTCGCGTTCCATCCGTATCACCCCGTGCGCGATGCTCTGCAACTGCTGTTCATTCTTTGCCGAAGTCAGGTCGTCCAGCACCATCACGGTGCAGCGTTTACCGACGAAAAATTGTTTGAATCCCAGAATTTCGCGCCGGTAACGGGCGATGGTCTGAGAAAGAATCTTCAGTTCGGAAACCGAATCGAGAGCCACACGCGATGGGCGGATTCGTTCCACTTCTTCCCGGATGCGGCGGGTGGTTTCGACCAGTTCCACATCAGCGGGGTGATAAACCGTGTAGTCGGTATCTTCCCGGATTCGCTCGGCAAGCGCATCGAGCTCCAGAAGGTGAATCCCTTCGAGCGACCAGTTATGGGATCTGGCGACTTCATAGAGTTCCTCGGCGGTCTCCGAAAGAGTTACATAAAGGACCGTTTCGCCGTTGCGAATTCCTTCCAGAAGGAACTGCAGGGCCAGTGTCGTTTTTCCAGATCCGGGGCTGCCCTCCACCACGTAGAGGCGATTCTTGGGAAGCCCACCACGAAGGATCTGGTCAAGGCCCTCAATTCCTGTTTTAGTTTTGTTATCAGTCGTTTGCGTAGCACTACCGTCGTGCATTGGTTATCTCGTCTCCATGTGCTGCGACATACACAATCACCCTTGCTTGCAACCGACGTGCCAAAATCCGGATGGTCCTTACGCGCCTGGTGAACGCAAAAAAGCCCGCCGAATAGCGGGCTTCTTCTTACGTAAATTGGGTTCGTTTTTGCGAATGGCTTCTATTGACCCGGACCGCGGCCCCGCCCGAATCCACCGGAGGCTCCGCGACCGCCACGGCCGGAACCGCCGAATGCGCCACGTCCCTGGCGCGGCGGGTTCGCGATGTAATTTTTGATGTCCCGCGCGGCCTTCGTTTCGATGCCGGGCTTCTGCAGCAGACCGAGATCTTTCATCCAGTCGATCATGCGGTACTGCCAGGTTCCGTAGGGAATGTTGTTGCGATCGGTGAGCCCGCCGGACATGCTGCTGCCGTCTTCCAGCTTGTCTCCCGGATGCTTGCCCTGCGCATAGAGATGGATCTCAATGTTCGGAATGCTCATCGCCAGCATGGCGTTGAAATAATCCAGCGCCCACACGGCGTGCACCTGATCGCCGGAGCCGGCGCCGGCGATGAATGCGGGCGGCGTGTTACGCGGAATCGGCGGCGGCGTCCGGTTGCGCGCGAACGGCGAAGGACCAGGATAAATGATGCCGACGAAATCCGGACGCGAGCTGATACCGGCCAGCGGATCGGAAGGATCGCTGTTCTTTTTATCGAAATCATCGAAGAGAACGGCGGCCGGAGCGGCGAGTTCCGCGCCCGCCGAGAAGCCCATGATGCCGATCTTGTTGGGATCGAGGTTCCAGTCTTTGGCATGCGCGCGAACCATGCGGATGGCTTGCTGCGCGTCGTAGACTTCGTCCGTCTGCGGATTGTAGCCGTCATGACGCAGGCGATTACGCAGGATGACGGTGTTCACGCCGTAGTTGTAGAAGAACGGCACAAAATCGTCGGCTTCTCCACCGACGTTCAGGGAATTGTGACCTCCGCCTGCCGCCAGAATGACGACCGCACCGGTATTGATGCCGCGTTCCACCGGATGAAATTCGATGGACGGGTTGTGAATATTGATGATGCTGCTGACGCGGCCCGGAACCGCTTTACTCATGTTGTAAATTTCGGCTTCCTTCAGGCGGGCCTTGTTCAGATAGGGAGAATCGGGCGGAAAGAGCGTGACAACCACGCCGCCCGGCATGAGAGCCGTAGGCTGGTAAGGTCCATCGGAGACAGGACCGGGCGCGGGCACCGCCTGGGGAGGGGGCAGCGGCGGAAGAGAGGTTTTCTGCGCGAGCGCAATTCCGATAGCGGCGGCCGAGAATGCCGCTGCGGCGAGCACAAGCCGGAAGGAATTTCGATTCATTTGCGTGATGACTCCCTGAGCAAGACTTGATGGACGGAAATAGATTCTATCAGGAGGGCACGCGCGAAGGTCCGACCAAGTTCAGTTTGGAGTAGGTACCTTCTCCGCATGATCGATCACCAGAACATCGACCTGCCCGGTGGATGGCTCCAGCCGGAGTCCGAGTTGGTTCTGAACCGCCGCAAAGAGGGTCGGCGCGCGGAACTGCCGCCCGGTTCCGCCGACGCCGGGCTGCCATCCTGGTGCAGACGATTCGGCATTTCCTGAGACCACAACAGCTTGAAGTCGTACTCGCCGTCCAGACCGGTCGCGTCATAGACCGGCCGCGCCAGAAAAGTAGCCAATACATCTGCGAGCCTGTTCATCGTGACGTTGGTCGCGCCCATGTGGTACGTACCGTCGAGTTGTTCGGTCGTGTAAGCGCCGGCGCCCGGCGGAAGATCGGGATATCCATCTTTGTCATACCTGAAGGGAACATCGTTGTGTTCCAGTTCGTTGCTGCCCGCAACGGGAGATCGCGTCAGCTTTGGACCGTTTTTCGCAACGGACAGACGGTAAACAGCCATCTGCTTCCGTTCATGATGGAGCGTGAGACGAAAGCGGTCCGCGAGAAGATCCTGCAGCATGTGCCTGAACTGCTCGCGCGTAGCTCCCGGCGGAACTTTTGCCTCAACGTCGTATCGCTCGCGCCGGATATCGATGAAGACTTGCCAGGACTTGACGTCATATGCGATGGTGACAAGCTTGATGAGCGGACAGTTCCGGCAGAGGAATCGGCCGGGATCGCCTGTGCCGGGGCCGCCCTGAATCGCATGTCTGGCGTGGGAGGCTGTGTCGTATGGCTTGACGGAAGCCGCATCGAATGTCTGGCCGAGTGTCACAGCTGCGCCGGCAACAAGCAACAGAATCGGGCTGGATAGAAGCCGTGTCATACGGCGGTCAGTTCGGAGTGGGCTCGCGATTCACATTATCGACGATCAGGATGCGGAAAGGGAGCTTCTCGGTTGCGAGGCGGAGTCCGAGTTGTTCTTCGATCGCAGTGAACAATGACGGACCCGTGGGATCTTTGGCTGACCAGTTCAGCGTGAAATCATACGCGCCTTTCAGTTCGGTATGGTCGACGACGGGCCGATCGAGATGGAAG
>CAZPZE010000626.1:0-5589 GCA_964590625.1 uncultured Solibacteraceae bacterium | reverse complement strand
CCACCTCGATATCCGCGCCAAAGACGTCCTCCTCAACGCCCTCCGCGAATTCCACGGCACCGTCGTCTTCGTCTCGCACGACCGCTACTTCCTCGATCAGCTCGCCACCCGCGTCATCGAAGTCGCCGATGGCGCCGTCACGCCTTACCCCGGAAATTACGAAGACTACCTCTGGCGCAAGAACGGCGGCGCGGCAACCACAGCGGCGCCGGAACCCGCGAAGTCCGACCAGCAGCCAAAACAGCATCACCCAAAGCAGCACCAGCAGCCGCGCCACAACCACAAACCACAGCCGCAGGCGCAGCAGCCCGAAAAGCCCCAAGCCGAGAAAACAAAGCCGCAGGGCACCGGCCGCCTCAACCCCATCAAGCTTCGCCAGATGAAAGAGCGCCAGCGCTCCATCGAAGATGAAGTCACCCGCCTCGAAGTCGAAATCGCCGATTTCGAACAGGCCCTCTCCCACTTCCAGAGCGCCGGCCAGAGCATCGAAATCGCCGGCCTCCTCGAATCCCGCCGCAGCGATATGACGCAGCTCCTCGCCGAATGGGAAGAGGTTTCCGCCACCATCGAAGCCAATCGCTGAGAACTGTGCTAAATTGGGCTCCAATACAGGAGTCCCCCATGCCCCTCGATCCCGTAACCGTCGCCCACCGCTGGTTCGAGGAGGTCTGGAATCAGGGTTCCGAGCAGGCAATCGAAGAACTCTCTGCCGAAGACATGACTGGCCACGGCCTTGGCGAAGCCGGCAATGACGCCGTTGGTCGTGAGCAGTTCCGCACCTTCTGGCGCAATCTCCGCAGCGCCTTGCCCGATATGCACGTCCGCGTCGAAGACACCATCACTCAGGGCGATAAAGTCGCGATTCGCGTCGTTCTCGAAGCCACCCATCTCGGTAAGGGCCTCGGCGTGCCCCCCAGCCGCGCACGCGTGAAGGTTACCGGAATCGTGATCGCGCGCGTCGAAAACGGTCAAATCGTCGAGGCATGGAACAGCTGGGACCAACTCGCGCTTCTGCAGCAGATCAACGCCATGCCCGCTCCGAAGCCGGACGACCGCTTCCTGTCTGTCCGCGTCTGATCCGCCCTAAACTTTTCCCTCAAATTTGCCGATACGTTCATCAGGAACTTCATGAACGTTGAGATTCTCATCGTCGAGGATGAGGGACTGATCGCGCTCGACCTGAAAAAGCGCCTCGAACAAGTCGGCTACAAGGTCGTCGCGGTCGCGGACAACGGCGAAGACGCCATCCGGAACGCCGGAAACCTGAAGCCGGACGTCATCCTGATGGACATCCGCCTGCGCGGCCCCATGGACGGCGTCGAAATCGCCGATGAAATCCGCAAACGCTTCTACATTCCGGTGATTTTCGTCACCGCGCACGCCGATCGCGAAACGCTTGATCGCGCCCGCATCACCGAACCGTTCGGCTACATCGTCAAGCCATTCCACGGAATCGATTTCCGCGTTCAGATCGAAGTCGCGCTCTGGCGTCACAAGATGGAGCAGAAGCTCCGCGTCAGCCAGGCCTGGCTTTCCGCCACGTTTGAAAATGTCGCGGACGGTTTGATCGCGACCGACGAATCCGGCAACATCGCCCTCATGAACAAACCAGCCGGTCTGCTCACCGGCTGGGATGCGGAGGAAGCCAAAGGCCGCCCGCTCGACGAAGTCTTTCGCGTCAGCGATGAAATCTCCGGCCTCCCTGCCGCCAATGCCGCCGCGCCCGGATTCCGCACCTTCATTCTTTCGCCGCGGGGCGATTTTGAACCGCCCATCATCGAAGCGGAAATTTCCGAAAATCGCGACGAAGGAAAAATCTTCGGCGTCATCATCGCCTTCCGCGACATCACCGAGCGCCGCAAAGCCGAGCGACGCGATCGCCAGGTCCAGAAGATGAACGCCCTCACCCTGATGGCTACCGGACTCGGCCGCGAACTTGCCGAATCGCAGAGCCGCATGGACGAATCGATCAAATTCCTGATCGAAAACACGCAGGGCGAAACCGCGCGTCTCCTCTGGGATGTGTATGAGCACTCGCTGCAGCAGCAGACCATCGTGCAGCAACTGATCTCACTCGGCCGCACCGATTCCGGCCGCGCCGTGCCGCTAGATCTGAACGCAGTGCTCACCGGACTTCGCGAACCCATCCGCAAAGCCCTCGGCGTTCACCGCACCGCGAACTTCCATCTGCGCCAGGGCATCTCCCTCATACTCGCCGATCCCGCGCTGCTTCGTGAAAACATTCTCCGCCTCATTACGGATTGCCGCCACGCCACAGCGAAAGGCGCAACGATCGAAATCTCCACCATGCCGCACAAGTCGGGCGTGCAGCTCGTGATTCGCGACGATCGCAAAGTCGGCACCGCCACAAAAGAGCGCGTCTTCGACCCCTACTACCAATCGTCACCAGGCAAACGCAACCCGGGATTCACCCTCGCGCTTGTCTGCCAATTCGTCGCGCTCGCAGGCGGAACCATCGAAGTCGAAACCATCGAGAACGAAGGCTCCGCCTACATCCTGCGCTTCCCCGCCGCCACCGGAATCCTGGCCGTAGCCGTATAGGGCCACGCTTCGGCGTTGGCCGTCGGACTTCCGCCCGGCGTAAACGTCAACGAATATCCAGCCGGTCATCCGGATGCGAATGCCGCCAGTACCAGTAGTTCCGCTGATCCCGCGCGCTCATTCTGTCGAAGTCCTCATCCCGCCGATGATGCTCCCGCAGCCACATCCGGTACGCCCGCTGCTCATGATCGTTCCACTCATGGTCGTCGTTGTACCGCCCGTCGTGATATCTCCGAGCCTGTCCCTGATTCTCAGAGCGCTGATTCTGGAATCCCTGATTCTGAGACCGCTGCCCTTGATAATTCTGATTCTGCGATCCCTGATTCTGGTAATTCTGATTCTGTGAACGCTGCCCCTGGTTTCCGTTCTGGTTCTGATACGTCTGATCCTGAGACGGCTGATTTGGATAGGCCTGTTGATTCTGCGAACGCTGATCCTGCGTTCCTCGCGTCTGCGCCACCGAAACCGCCGGTGTCATCAAGCACACTGCCGTTGGAAAAATAATTGCAGCCAGCGAAGTATTCCGAATGCTTTTCATAACACTTCCTCCTCCGCTGCGCATAAAGCAATTACCGCGCCAGCCCAACGAAATCACCGCCCTGATGGCACGTAGTGAAATCGCACCAGGTAGATATTCCGGCCCTTCCCGTGATTCGCCACCTTCAGCAAATCCACCACCCCCAAAAATCCGGACTCCCGCGCCAGCGCCGGCGTAATATCCGGCAGCCCGATCGGCTCGATCGAATCCACCTCAATCTCGCCCTCCTCCATCCGATACCGGCCGCCCACCTTCACCCGAGGCCGCTCCCACATCCGCACACTGCAAGTAATCTCGCCGCGCCGAACCCCCTCGCGCAGCCGCTTCGTGAAGACCATCCTTCAGCCCGCCGCCTTCTTCACCAGTTCCGCGATCTTCTTCTCTTCCGCCACCCCCAGTTCCATCACCGCAAACGCACTCGGCCACATCTTCCCGTCATCCAGCTTCGCCTTATCGCTGAACCCGAGCGTGCAGTACCTGGTCCTGAACTTCTGCGAACTCTGGAAAAAGCACACCACACTCCCGTCCTTCGCATAAGCCGGCATCCCATACCACGTTCGAGCCGTCAGCCCCGGCGCGGCCGCTTTCACAATCGCGTGAATCCGCTCCGCCATCCCCCGATCCGGCTCCGCCATCGCGGCAATCTTCGCCAGCACCTCGCTCTCCCCATCCGGCGCATCCTTTCGCGACCTCCCGCGCGTCTCCTCCACATACTCCTTCATCGCCGCCCGTTCTTCGTCCGTAAAAATCGCGGCTCTTTTCTCCGCCGGCTTCTTCGCAGCTTTCATCGTCGATCCGCCTTCAACGTTCAGTCTAAAATCCGCAGCTCCCCATCGAATTGACCAGCACCGCGCCCGACGTCAGCGCCCTATCCTTCCGCGAAACCAGGTTGTAAATCGCGAGCTGCGACGTCCACACCACATGCGGACTCCCCGCCGCCAGCGGCGTCGTCGCGTAAGGACGCAGATAGAGCACCCGGTCGTCCCCCGCCCACAGCACCTGCCGCGCGGTCAACTCCGGCTCCCACGTTCCGGAGCTCGCATTCAGAAGCAGATAGTCATTCTGCGGATCTCCTGCTCCGGCATTCTCCCCATACAGCCCGGCCAGCAGCCGCCTCCCATGCAGGGACCACACAATGTCCTGCGGCGGCGCATCGCGCTTCGGCAATTCGATGCGCTCCGTCTCTACCCCGCTCGCGGCATCCAGAATCGCCAGCCCATCGTCGAAAAAAGTCGCGATCCGCGTGCCGTCCGGCGACCATGCCGGCAGACCATATTCCCCCAGTTCCACCCGCGACCGTCCCGTTCCGGCGTCGACCGTAAACAGCGATCCCGCGATCACCAGCGCCAGCCTGTGTCCCCCAGGCGACACCTCGGCCTCATCCACCTTGTCAATGCTCCACGGATTGCGGCCAAGGCTGAGCAATTCGGAACCCGCGCGGACCAGCACCTCGCCGTCGAGATTGGTCCCTCTGATCTCCACCGCCGCGTCGCCCGAAGTTCGCCAGACGAGCCGCTCCTCGCCGGTCTCGCGGTCATACAACCAGACTTCGCGTTCATCCGGATGCTCGCCGTACGCATTGCGCGACCGCTCGATATCCTGGTCCGAAACGAAATAGATCGACTTGCCGTCGCGCGAACAAGCCGGCTCGGCATGATCGCGCGCCGAATGCGTGAGCTGCCGCAAATGCAGCCCGTCCGCATCCGCCATCCAGATCTGCGCGAACGTGCGCCCGCGCTCGGCATAATCCCGCCGGCTCAGCACCACCTGCGCATCCGCACACTTCGGCGCGAGCGCCAGAATCCAGCACGCCAGCAACGCTTTCATTCGCACCAAATGACGGAGCACGCCCGCCGGCAGTTACACGCCGTCTCGAATTGCTGTAATACTTCCCTTATGCTCACCATCCGGCCGGCCGAACCGGTGGACCAGCGCGCCATCTGGGCAATTCTCGAGCCCGTGATTCGCGCCGGTGAAACTTACCCGCTGCCGCGCGACATGTCCCGCGCCGACGCCCTCGGCTACTGGCTCGACGGCAGCAACGAGACATTCGTGGCCGATTCCGACGGCGAAATCATCGGGACCTACTACCTGCGCCCGAACCAGCTCGGCGGCGGTTCGCACGTCGCCAACTGCGGCTACATGACCGCCCCCGCCGCCGCGGGCAAAGGCGTCGCCAGTACGATGTGCTCGCATTCGATCGAACACGCGAGAAAACGCGGCTTCCGCGCCATGCAGTTCAATTTCGTGGTGAGCACGAACGACCGGGCCGTGCGCCTCTGGCAGCGCTTTAACTTCGATATCGTCGGCCGCCTGCCCGGCGCGTTCCGGCACCCGGCACAGGGGTATGTCGATGCCTACGTCATGTACCGCAAGCTGTAGGACCCCTGTGGGGCAGGATGGCATCCTGCGCGCGATTGGAAATCGCGCTGCCCAGGTAATCCGCCAACGCGATCAGCAGGATTTGATTGGCCGGAAAATACTCGTTG
>CAZPZE010000625.1:0-1777 GCA_964590625.1 uncultured Solibacteraceae bacterium | reverse complement strand
CGATTGGGAATAGCCGTTGGGCGGAACGACTTGTCCTACAGGCGTAGCGGAAGGTTGAAACCGGAAGAGCCCAACGATGACGGTGCCATCCATCTCGATGTGGGTACCGGGCTGGAAGGCGATGCCGGCCGGGTTGTAGTAAAGGGCTGAACCGTCGTCAGCAGTGGCGATAAAGGCGGTCCCCATGCCGGACGCCCTTGCGCCCAGTTCGCTGATAGAAAAGGCAGAACCGAAGCAAGGTACAGCCACAAGGATGCAGGCGAAGAGCCGCCCCACCCGAAAAACTCTCTCCCTGAACAAAACTCCTCCGTACGATCGCCCGGCGATCGCAATAAGAAACTGTCTGTCAATTCTGAAGGCACCTTCCCCCGGGGGGTAGGATGGACAACTATAGTCGCACTGTGATGGTTTTGACCTCCGTATACTGCTGCAGCCCGTACTCGCCGAGTTCGCGGCCGTTGCCGGACTGTTTAAAGCCGCCGAATGGCGCCGCCGCGTCGAGGACGTTATAGCAATTCATCCAGACCGTGCCTGCGCGGACGCCGTTCGCGACAGCGTTGGCTTTGCCGATATCGCGGGTCCAGACGCCGGCGGCCAATCCGTACGCCGTGGCGTTCGCGCGCTCGATGACTTCTTCGACAGATCGGAACTTCAGGATGCTCATCACCGGTCCGAACACTTCCTCGCGGGCAATCGACATGCCATCGCTGACATCGGCGAAGACGGTGGGTTCCAGGAAGTAGCCGGGACCATTGACGCGATTGCCGCCGGCCACGAGACGGGCGCCTTCGCGCTGGCCAGCTTCCACATAGTGCAGAACTTTGGCGAACTGGGCGGCGTCGATCAGCGGTCCCTGCTCGGTGCGGGGCGAAAAAGGATCGCCGACGCGGCGCTTTTTTGCACGGGCGGCGCTGCGTTCGATGAAGTCATCCCACGCGGACTCCTCGATAAAGGTGCGTGATCCGGCGCAGCAGGATTGGCCCTGGTTGAAGAAGAGAGCGGCGTGCGCGCCTTCGACGGCGGCATCCATGTCGGCGTCGGCGAAGATGATGTTGGGGTTTTTGCCGCCGAGTTCGAGGGAGACGCGCTTGAGGTTGCTGCCGGCAGCCGCGGCCATCACCTTTCGGCCGACTTCGGTGGAGCCGGTAAAGGCGATCTTGTCGATATCCATGTGGGCGGCGATGGCGGCGCCGGCGGTTGGTCCGAAACCCGGGAGGACGTTGACGACGCCTTCGGGAAATCCGGCTTCGAGGATGAGTTCCGCGACGCGAAGCGCGGTGAGCGGGGTCTGCTCAGCCGGCTTGAGGATGACGGTATTGCCTGCGGCGAGCGCTGGGGCGAGTTTCCAGGCCTGCATGAGGAGTGGGAAATTCCACGGGATGATCTGGCCAACGACGCCGACCGGTTCGTGGCGGGTGTAGCAGAAGTAGTCGCCCTGAATGGGGATGGTCTTGCCCTGGATTTTGTCCGCCCAGCCGGCGAAGTAGCGATAGCAGGCGATAGAGAGGGGCACATCGACGGTGCGGGCGGTGAGGTAGGGTTTGCCGTTATCGAGGACTTCGAGGGTGATGAGCTCGTCGCGGTGCTTTTCCATTAAGTCGGCGAGGCGATTGAGCAGTTTGCCGCGCTCGGAGGCTGCCATTCGGCGCCAGGGGCCGTGCTCGAAAGCTTTTCGGGCGGCTGCGACGGCGAGGTCGACATCGGCGGAGTCGGCTTCGGCGATCTGGCAGATTTCTTCCTCGGTGGCGGGGTTGATGGTGGGGAAGCGCTTGCCGGA
>CAZPZE010000624.1:0-2801 GCA_964590625.1 uncultured Solibacteraceae bacterium | reverse complement strand
GATGTGATCGAGGTTTATCCGACTTACGAAGAGAACGCTTTCCGGATTGAGATGTGGGGCGACGAGGTGGAATCGCTGTCGCGGATCGATCCGCTGCTGGGCGAAGTGAAATCGACGACGGACCGGCTGTTTATTTATCCGAAGACGCACTATGTGATGTCGCGGCTGACGAAGGAAGCGGCGATTGAATCGATCAAGGAAGAGCTGGAGTGGTGGCGGCCGCAGCTCGAGCAGCAGGGCAAAGTGCTCGAGGCGCAGCGGCTGCATCAGCGGACGATGTTCGATCTCGAAATGATCAAGGAGATTGGGTACTGCCACGGGATCGAGAATTATTCGCGGCATTTTTCGGGGAGGCTGCCGGGTGAGGCGCCGCCGACGCTGCTCGATTATCTGCACAACGATTGCGTGCTGTTCATTGATGAGAGTCATCAGACGGTTCCGCAGCTGAACGGGATGTATCACGGGGACCGGTCGCGCAAGGAAGTGCTGGTGGCGCATGGATTCCGGCTGCCGAGCGCGCTGGATAATCGTCCGCTGACGTTCGAGGAGTTCGAGCATCGGGTGAATCAGGCAGTGTACGTTTCGGCGACGCCGGGTCCGTATGAGCTGACGAAGGCGGGTGGGGTGGTGGTGGAGCAGATCATCCGGCCGACGGGGCTGGTGGATCCGGAGGTGGAGATCCGGCCGATTCGCGGACAGGTGGACGATCTGCTGCACGAGATCCGGCTGCGGACGGCGAAGAATCAACGCGTGCTGGTGACGACGCTGACGAAGCGCATGGCGGAGGATCTTTCGGAGTATTACGCGGAAGCGGGGGTAAAGTGCAATTACCTGCATTCGGAAGTGAGCACGCTCGACCGGATCAAGATTCTGCGCGATCTGCGGCGGGGCGAGCACGACGTGCTGATCGGGATCAATCTGCTGCGCGAGGGACTGGATCTGCCTGAGGTTTCGCTGGTCGCGATTCTCGATGCCGATAAGGAAGGCTTTCTGCGATCGACGGGATCGCTGATCCAGACGATTGGGCGCGCGGCGCGGCATCTGGAGGGGAAGGCGATTCTGTATGCGGACGTGATGACAGATTCGATGAAGCGCGCGATCGATGAAACATCGCGGCGGCGCGAAGTGCAGCTTCGCTACAACGAAGAGAACGGAATCACGCCGCAGTCGATCGTGAAGCCGATCGATATGCAGCTTGTCGCGATTGCGGAAGGCGATTACGTGACGGTGCCGGATGAGAAGGACAGCGATGTGGACCTGCCTCCGGCCGAGCGTGAAAAGCTGATCGAAGAGCTGGGACGCGCGATGCGCGAAGCGGCCCGGAAGTTCGAGTTCGAGAGAGCGGCACAGATTCGCGATAGAATCAAGCTTCTTCGGACAAAGGATGTCGCGGGCATCGGAATCCCAGGTTGAGTACGGTGTCATCGGTGCCGGTGCGCTCAGCAAGAGCCTGATCGGGCAATTGCCGCGGAAGGCGCGGGAGATTGGGCCGGTGGCAGGCGTTTCCTATCGCGTGGCGAGCCGTATGGCGAATGCGCTGCGGGCGGGGTATGCGGCGCGGAACCCGGAAGAGCTCAACGGCGTGCCTGTGATTCTTTTCCATGCGCCGGCGGCGCAGATGCGGCAGGTCGCGAAGCTGCTGGAAGGCGCACCCATTGAGTGGAAAGACAAATCGCTGATCTTCTGCGACTGCGAAGTGCCAATTCCGATTCTGGAACGTTTTCGCGCGCTGGGGGCGGCGACGGCGGAAGCGCGGCAGTTCGGGATGACGGGATCCATCATGGTGGAGGGAACGGCGCCGGCTCTCGGGCGTGCGTTGCGGATCGCGTCTCAACTGAAGCTGAGGGCGATTGAGATCGAGCCGGGCGCGAGCGATGTTTTTGCCGCTACAGTGACCCTGGCGACGGCGGCGCTGACGCCGCTGGTGAATCGCGCGGCGGCGATGCTGCGGCGTTCGGGACTGCGGGATAAAGCAGCCGTGGGGGTGGCGACGGCGCTGTTCGAGCGCACGATTCAGGAGTACGGGCGTTCCGGGAAGCAGAGCTGGGTGTGGCATATGCGGGAACCGGAGGCCGAGCAGATTGAGGCGGAGATCGCGGCGATGGAAGAAGCGTTCCGGCCGCTGTTCCGGCAGTTGATTCTCGCGGGATTTGACGAATTCGCGAAGCATCCCGCGGTGGCACTTCAGTTGCGCGGCGGTACGCAGACCCGATGAACTTTCTCGACATTGCCTCGCCGGTTCAGCTTGGGCTGGTGGCGCTCAGTTCGCTGTTCTTTCTGGTGGATCCGATCGCGACGATTCCGGTGTTTCTGTATATGACGTCGGACGCCGACGCGAGGGAGCGGCGGCGCATGGCGCGGAGTGCGGCTCTGACGTGCTTTTGCGTGCTGGCCGGATTTTCGCTGGCGGGCGCGCTGCTGTTCCGGTTGCTCGGGATTACGCTGCCGGCGTTTCAGACGGCGGGCGGGGTGATTCTGCTGCTGGTGGGGCTGGACATGGTGCAGGCGCGGCGGTCGGGCACGAAGGAAGTACCGGGCGAGGCGGAAGAGGGCGTCGTCAAGAGCGACGCCGGGATTGTGCCGCTGGGGATGCCGATGCTGGCGGGGCCGGGAGCTATTTCGAACGTCGTCGTGCTGATCGGGGAGGCGACGCGGTGGTGGGAGACGGTGATGGTTTATGCGGCGATCGCGATTGTAGCGCTGGCATGTTACTTTCTGCTCTCGGCGGCAGACCGGGTGCGGCGGCACATGAGCGAGACGAGCATCCACATTCTGACGCGCATTATGGGGATGCTGATCAC
>CAZPZE010000623.1:0-3125 GCA_964590625.1 uncultured Solibacteraceae bacterium | reverse complement strand
GTACGCCCAGTTCAGCATTCGCCTGCGCCGCGCACGCTTTAATCAGTCCCAGCGCCCGGATGAACTCCGGCTGCAGGCGGTGGGGCGAAATCGGGAAATTCGCGACAGCGCGCTGGGTTTGTGCGCCATAAAGCGCGTTTGCCGGAACCGAAACCTCCCCCATGGAATCGTGCTCGATCCGGCAATCGGTTTGTTCGGGGCCCAAAGTCCATGGCGGCGGGTCAGATGCGGGGAAAGATCCGGCGGAGGCGCGATCGATTTCGTTTTCCAGAGGAGACATGAACAAGGCAAAAAGAGCACATCGCCTGCCATTGTTGCCTCCGAAACCCGTGCCGGAAGACGCGAGCGGCGGAAACTCCTTTAATTGCAGGCAAGCAAAGCGCTTGCTTTCCGGCAATTGAATTGCAGCCGAAAAGGTCCGTACTGTGGGTATACAGATCCGGCCTTACACAGAAGAGCTGAGCGAATCCGTCGCCGAGTTCAATCGCCGGGTTGCGCCCGCGAACGTATCTTTCAGTGTTCCCATCACGCCTTCGGCTGTGTGGCTGCCGAAAGTGGCGGACCGGACGCTTCATCGGGAGATCTTTCTCGCGCTCGATGACCACGGCGTGCGCGGGGCTTACACGCTGAAGCTGCAGGAATTCCTCTGCGGCGGCGAGATTCGAACGGTGGGAAGCTGTCAGATGCCGATTTCGGAAGGCATTGTGGATAAGCGTTATGCGCTGGTGGGTCTGCAGATCATGCAGGACGCCCTGCGCCGCCAGCCGCTCGCGTACGATCTGGGGATCGGCAGCTTCGATGCGTCGATCGCGCGCGTTCATAAAGCAATGGGATGGGGCTTCCGCGCCATTCCTTTCTACTTCCGGATTCAGCACGGTGTGGCGTTTGCGCGCGAGATCCGTTATCTGCGGAGTTCGCCGCTGCGGCGCCTGCTGCTGAATCTGGCGGCGTGGTCGGGGCTGGCATCGCTGAGCGCGATCCTCGCGCACTGGGGCGCGCGGCAACTGGCGACGCTGCGTCACGGAGTGCTGGCGAAATTCTCGAGAAACTGCGACGTGTTCGCGGAATCGTTCTCGGCTTTCGGATGCTGGGCGGATGACATCTGGCGCCAGTGCCACGATCATTACTCGGCGATCGCTGTGCGGACCGGGGAGATTCTGAATATCCTGTATCCGCCGGAAAACGACCGGTTCATCCGCATCCGCGTGCTGCGGCGCGATCGTACGGTGGGCTGGGCGGTGCTCCTTTGCACGCGCATGGAGGAAAGCAAGTATTTCGGCAATATGGTGGTCGGCTCGGTGGTGGATTGTCTGGCCGTGCCGGGCGAAGAAGCGGCGGTGATGGAGGAGGCGCAGCGCATTCTGATGCGGCGCGGCGCGGACGTCATCGTGACGAATCAGAGCCATACCTCGTGGCGGCAGGCATGCCGCATGGCGGGTTTTATCGAAGGTCCGTCGAACTACATATTGGGCGCCTCGAAAGCATTTTGCGCTTTGCTGCAGGAATGCGATCCGCGGGGCGATCGCATTCATATTACTCGCGGAGACGGGGACGGCCCCATTCACCTGTGATCTCACTCGCCGGCAAATGAATATCATCGGAATCAGCGGACTCGAAACCTCCGTTCCATTTAAAAAGCGCCACTGGCCGAATCTGGACGAACGCGAATACCGTATCTCGCAGGGGCATGACTCAGCTGCGGCGCTCGTGGTGGACGGTGTCTGCGTCGCCGCGGCGGCGGAAGAGCGCTTCACGCGCCAGAAGCACACGGCGGGTTTCCCGATTCACGCAATTCGGTACTGCCTGCGTGAGGCGGGGCTGCAGCTAAGCGATATCGACGAACTCGCGCACGGCTTCGATTATTCGCCCTACGCGAAGTTCTATCCGGCCGGCACGATTTCCGCCGCGCGCTATGGCGATGTTTATTCGAAGGCGGCGCTGCTGGATCAGGTGCGAAAGCACATGCCGGAGTTTCCGGAAGAGCGCGTGATTCAGGTCAGCCATCATCAGGCGCATGCGGCGAGCGCGGCATGCACGTCCGGATGGGATGAATGCCTCACGGTTGTGATCGACGGCATGGGCGAAGCGGAGAGCGCGTCTGCGTTTCTGGCGCGAGGCGGATCGCTCGATCGCCTGGCGTGGATTCCGGTCCATGACTCGATCGGCATTCTGTATTCGCTGATCACGCTGCATCTGGGGTTCGATTTCAATTCGGACGAATATAAGATCATGGGGCTCGCGCCATATGGCGATCCCGCGCGCTACCGGTCATTTTTCGAGAAGACCGTGCAGTTGCAGGAAGACGGTACCATCCGGATTCCCATCCTCGCTCTGAATCGCACGCCGGATGAACGCGAAAACTATCTCGCGACGCGGCGGCATCTTACTTCCGAGCTGATGGAGGCGCGCGATCCGGATTCCGATATCACGGACCAGCATCGCGATCTCGCCGCGGGACTTCAGGAATGCCTGGACCGCGCGGTCCTGCATCTGTGCGGCTCGTGGGGAAAGCGTACCGGACAGCGCCGGCTCGCGCTCGCCGGCGGCGTCGCGCTGAACTGCACCGCGAACGGCCATCTGATGCGCTCGGGCCTGTTCGATGAAATCTATATCCAGCCTGCGGCGGCTGATGACGGTTCCTCGCTTGGCGCCGCGCTCTACCGGGCGATGCTGGCGGGCGAAGCGAATAACAATCGCTTCCCGGTGCCCTATCTCGGGCCAGGATACAACCAGGGAGATATCGAGGCGGCATTCGAGCGCTTCCGCGATTCGATCGAAATCGAACACTTCGGGAATCTCGAGCAGACCTGCGCGAAGGCCGCGGATCTGATGGCGAGTGGTCATGTGCTCGCCTGGTATCGCGACCGCATGGAGTTCGGTCCGCGGGCGCTCGGCAATCGCAGCATTATTGCGGATCCGGGCCGCCCGGAAATGCGCGACCGCGTCAACGCCATGGTGAAGATGCGCGAGGCGTTCCGGCCCTGTGCCCCGGCGGTTTCCGAGGAACAGGTTCACCAGTGGTTTGACGTGCCGCCGGGAACGCAGCTTCCTTATATGATTGTGACCGTTGACGTCCGCGAGCCCTGGCGCGAACAGTTGCCGGCAATTACTCACGTCAACGGTTC